>NZ_JBEXUE010000418.1:0-8731 GCF_040614275.1 Streptosporangium sp. NPDC006013 | reverse complement strand
GCCGCCCCCTGGGGCGGGGGGCGGCGGCCTCAGCGGCGGCTTCAGCGGCGGAGCTCACCCGCGGTCACCGGCGCAGCCGATCAGTCGGCGTCCATCCGCCGTGGTCATCCACAGGGCACTGCAGGGGTCTTCGGCAATGAACCCCTGAGCCTGCAGCCGCCAAGCCAGGGCTCCGGCCGTCCGAGCGATCGCCGGGGCGTAGCCCGGATTACTGCTCGACCGGCGGGCGGCGACCAGGTGCTCACCCAGGCGGCGGGTGTCGATCGGCCCGTGCTCGCAGATCAGGCGCAAGGCTTCCTTCTGAGCGGCGGTGGGGTATCCCTCAGACATCTGACGTTCCTTATCAGTGCGGCTTCGGCGCTGGTCGATGGCCGGCGCGTTCAGCCGCAGCAGCCACCCCCCTCGCCATCGCCGCCGCCGACGGTGACCAGCGGGAGCGGGGTGGCCAGCAGGCCGCCGCTGATGCCGGTGGCCAGGCCAACCCGCTGCTCCTGGGCCTCGGCCAGATTGGAGGAGCACACGCCGGTCTCGGGCAGGTCCAGCTGCACGTCGTGGGCGGCCTCCCAGTCCCCGGCCAGCGCGGCGACAACCGAGCGGACCTGCTCGTACCCGGTGGCCATCAGGAAGGTGGGGGCGCGGCCGTAGCTCTTGACCCCGACGGCGTAGTAGCCGCTTTCCGAGTGGGAAAGCTCACGGACGCCGTGAGCCGGGACGGTGCCACAGGAGTGGGCGTTGGGGTCGATCAGCGGAGCCAGTACGCGGGGGGAGCCAAGGATCGCATCGAGGTCCAAGCGCAGTTCCGAGGCGATGGAGTGGTCGGGCCGGTATCCGGTGGCGGCCACGATCCGGTCGACGGTGATGGACTGCTCGGCGCCGGACGGGTCGCGGCTGAGTACCGTCACCTGGCCGTCGGTCAGGGTGAGGGCGTGGGTGTGGAAGCCGGTCACCAGCGTGATGCGGCCGGAGTCGACGTGTGCCCGCAGCCGGGTGCCGATCGCGCCGCGCGCCGGAAGGGCATCGGCCTCGCCACCGCCGTAGGTACGGCTGGCGTTGGTGGCGCGGATCGCCCAGGTGATCTGCGCATCCTGCAGCTCGGCCAGAGCCAGCAGCGTGGTGGCCGCCGAGTGGCCGGCGCCCACCACGAGGGTGTGCCTGCCCGCGTAGGCGTCGCGGTCGGCGCCCAGCACATCGGGCAGCGCGTGGTCGAGGGCGGCGTCGGCCTCACCGTAGGCGGGCAGGCCGCTTGCGCCCAGCACGTTGGGAGTGAGGTAGGTGCCGGAGGCGTCGATGACGGCCTTGGCCTGGAGTTCCTCGCCACCTTCGGTGCGGATGAGGAACGGCGCATCCTCACGTCCCGTGGTACGGACCCGGTCATAGCCCAGGCGGCTGATCGCACTCACCCGCACGCCCAGCCGCAGCCGGGAGCTGAACAGTGTGGCCAGCGGGGCCAGGTAGTCCTCGATCAGCTCGGCGCCGGTCGGCAGCCAGTCCGCGTCGGGTGCCGTCCAGCCGCCGGCCTGAAGCAGGCGGCGGGCTGCGGCGTCGATGTTGTACTTCCACGGGCTGAAGACCCTCACGTGACTCCACTGGGCGACCGAGGCGCCGACCTGCTGCCCGGCCTCCAGGATGAGGAAGTTCAGACCGCGCTCGGCCAGGTGCGCCGCGGCGGCCAGGCCGACCGGGCCCGCCCCGATGACCACGATCGGCAGCGCATCGGCCTGCGCGGGGGCGAGGAACTGCTCGATCTCGATCGCGGCCGGGCCGCAGCATCCATCACTCATGGCTCTTCTCCTGAAAACGCGTAGTGATCGTCAAGGACCAGCGGATCGACAGGCTTATGGATGTGAACGATGACTCCGTCAGCGCGGCGGCTCGCGTCACACACCTGAGAGCGGGGTGCGTCGAACGTGACGGCCTAACGTCCTGGCGGGCCAGCGAGGCAGAGCGCACACCACACCTTTTGATTAGAAGATTGTCGAATCAAGAGATAGATTGCCGCGCTGATTGGAGATCTGTCAAATCAGAGGAGCGCCTATTTGAAGATCATGGCGTCGCCCGCCTCATAGGAAGGGCGCGCTTGATCGCGCGTGCGATCAGGGGAAGTCCGACGAGGCTGGGCAGTGCCCAGTAGCTCCAGGTGGGGAGCCGGTCCCAGAGCGGCAGGTTGGGGCCGTTGTCGACGTAAAACCCGGTCAGCAGCGCGACATAGGACAGCCCCATCCCCGCGATGTGGATGTACGGTCGGCGACGCCGGTTCAGGTAGCCGAGCAGGCCTGCGGTGAAGGCCAGCGAGCCGATGGCGAACAGGTGGGCATTCTCCCGCCAGCGGATCACCGCCAAGATCGTCATCGTGGCGAAGACGACCGCCAGGCCCCAAATGTAGATCCGGCCGAACCGCAGGTGCCGAGCGCCGCCCTTGCGCGACAGCGCGGCCACCGCACCGCAGATCACGCAGACCAGACCGGCGATGACATGGACGGCCAGCGCCGCCAGGAAGACCGGCCCCGCATTCGGAACCGGGAGACCGAAGACGGTGATCTCATCCATGCCGCACCCCATGCGTAGTATTGCTATATATAGCGACGCTACTCCGGCAATTGCCTGGACGGAAGGGCCGATATAGCGTTACTACCTATGAGGGCCGAAGCGCTCAAAGGACACCTGGACGGCCTGCTGCTCGCCGCGCTGGAGAGCGGGCCGATGCACGGGTACGCGGTGAAGGAAGCCCTTCGGGAAGCGACGAAGGGGCGCATCGATCTGCCCACCGGCACCGTCTACCCGGCACTGCACCGCCTGGAGCGGGCCGGATTGATCGCCGGGAGCTGGTCGGTTGTCGCCGGTCGGCGCCGCCGCAGCTATGAACTCACCAGCGCCGGACGTACGGCGCTCGGCGGCGAGCGAGCCAGCTGGCAGGAGTTCGCGACCGCGGTCACCGCGGCGCTGGGGGCGCGGCCATGGCCGGCCACGACCTGATCACCGCGCAGCTCGACGTCCTCGCGGCCCGGCTGCCCGTCCAGGCGATGGAGGAGCTCGCCGACGGGCTCGAGGAGGCCTACGAACTCCATCTCGACGCCTGCGGCGACCCCGAGCAAGCCGCACGGGCCGCCATCGCGGAGTTCGGCGACGCCGACATGGTCACGGCCGCCTTCTTGCGTGAATCACCGTGGCGCCGCACCGCCATCGTCCTGCTCCTCACCGGCCCCCTCATGGCCATCGCCTGGGCTGTCACGCTGCTCACAGCGGGCGCGTGGACCTGGCCCCTGCCGCTCCCCGCCAAGATCTTGTACGGTGCGGCACTCGTGACGATCGTGTGCGCCTTGGTCGCCGTGGCCCGGGAGAAACGGGCCTATCGGCGAACACGCCTGACCATGATCGGCAGCGCCCTGGGGTTGATCATCCTTGACGTGCTCATGCTGACCGTGATCGCGGTCATGGCGCCGATACTGGTGTGGCCGATGGCGGTAGCCGTACCGGCAAGTGCGATCCGGATTCTGGCCATCGCGCGCAGACTTCCCGCAGCCATCGCCTCATAGCTACGTCGAGTCGCTCACCGGCGAAGGCAGCGTGCCGACAGGCCAGGATTTACCCGCAGGCGGCGTCCGGGGTGCAGGCGTTCGGCGGGCAACACGCCTGCAAGCTGAGCTGCAGATCGGCCAGAGCCTGGCCGATCCGGCCGGGATCAGCGCGGTAGTAGACGGTCTTCCACTCCCGCCGGGAAACCAGCACCCCACCATCGCGAAGCGTCGCCAGATGGGTTGAGGTAGCCGACTGGGCCAGCGACATGCGCTCAGCGACCTGGCTGACGGTCAGCTCGATTCCGCCGGCGAACAGCATCAGGATCTGCTGGCGAGTGTCGCTGGCCATCGCCTTGAGGAAGCCGCGCGCCTGCTCGCTCAGCTCGATCGAACTCGACGTCATGGTCATAGCATCACCCCTCCACCATCATATTGTCATTTCTGGATTTGAGGATATGGTTCCGGGTCATGAACACCGATCCCCTTGAGGTCCCCGATGCCACCGACGCCGACGACGCCGCCGAGGTGCTCGACGTCGTCGCCGCCACGGCGAAGGCGGTCAACCGGCGGGCGCTGCGCATCGATCGCCTCCAGGCGCTTCGGCCGTCCAGCCGCCGCCTGGCGGATGCCACAGCGTACGGGGGCGTCCCGCACCGCGGGCGCCCGACATGAATTCTGCGATGATGATCATGAGGATTCGATGAAGATCCGGTGAAGGGGGAGAAGTACCACGGAAACGGGAACCGATCCGATCCCCGGAGGAGAGGTTCGTCAGGAGCCTTCATCCGAGTTCCGCGATGCCCTGTGATCACGCGCGGTGATCGGGCGGGTGAACGCTCGGACGCCCCGGCCCGCTCCGCACGCGGCTGGTCGAACTCTCCTGACAGGTCGCCACCCTCGTCTTGAACTCCCCCGGCAGATCGCTACCCTCGTCCCATGCGTGTGATCGTCGTCGAGGATGATCCCGACGTGCGTGGTGTCGTCGTCTCCGGGCTGCGTTCGGCCGGCTTCGCCGTCGACGAGGCGGCCAACTGGAGCCAGGCCGACCTCAGCATGAGCGTCAACGACTACGACTGCCTGATCCTCGACCGGATGCTCCCGGAAGGCGACTCGGCCGACGAACTCCACCGGCGCCGTCAGGCCGGCATGGCCGTACCAGCGATCATGCTGACCGCGCTCGACGACATCAGCGACCGGGTGGCAGGCCTGGAGGCCGGCGCCGACGACTATCTGACCAAGCCGTTCTCCACCGACGAGCTGGTCTTGCGGGTGCGCGCCCTGTGCCGTCGCCGCACCACGATGGTCCCGCCGGTTCTGCGCGTCGGCGACGTCACGCTCGACGTGGCCCGCCGGGAGGTCCGCCGCGCCGGGGTGCTGCAAACCCTCACGCCCAAGGAGTTCGCGGTCCTTGAGATCCTGATGACCCACCAACCGGCTGTCGTCACCCGTACCGAGCTCATCGAGCACTGCTGGGACGAGCGGGCCGACCCGGCGTCCAACGTGGTGGACGTCGTCGTCAACCAGCTGAGACGCAAGCTCGGTGAGCCTGCCGTGATCTTCACGATGCGGGGTACCGGTTACCGGGCCGGGCCCGTGCGGCTGTGAACCCGCTACGTCTTCGCGGCCCCGATACCGGCGGCAGGGGTCAGAAGGGGACGCAGCCGACGCATCTGCAGACGACCGGGCGCCTCAACGGGCTTCGGATCCGCCTGGCCCTGCTGCTGACGGCTCTCAATGTGATGGGTCTGGCCGGTATGGGAACCGTCGCGATGGTCGTCGACCAGCAGCAGCGCGACGGTCTCGTCCGGGCGGAGCTGGAGCGCACCGCCCGGACCGCGAAAGCCCTGCTGTACTACGAGTCCGGCGCGCTGCGGCTGGACCGCCTCTTCGCCGATCCGGCGTCGAAGGGCCCGACCGCGGTGCACGTGTACGAAGGTACCCGCACCGACGTCCGCCTCGTCTTCGCGTATCCGTCGAGCCTGCCGGTGATCGCGCCAGAGGTTCTGCGCGGCCTCGCCCGGCCCGTCTGGCAGGGGCGCGGCGAACTCGCCGCGACCGTCACCAGCGTGGGGCGTCGTTCACGGTTGCTCGCGGTCCCGTTCTCGCACGCCGTCACCGGAGCGGTGTCGGGCACCATCGTGGTCGCGGTCGATCTCGAGCCCGTTCAGCGGGCCCATCGGCGGCTGGGGTGGATCCTGTTCACCGGAGGAGCGGTGTTCACACTCCTGGCCGGCTTCGGCGGGCATCTGCTGGCCCGGCGGGGCACCCAGCCGGCTGTCGAGGCGCTGGGCCAGCAGGAGCGGTTCGTCGCCGACGCGGCGCATGAGCTGCGCACCCCTCTGACGGTCATCCGGGCACTGTCGGAGGCCGCGATCAAGGATCCCGGCCAGCAGTCTCAGGCGTTGCGGCAGGTTTTGCGCTCCACCGAACGGCTTGCCGACTCGGTTGAGGCGCTGCTCATGCGGGCGCGTCTCGTCGCCGGGCTGCGAGAGCTTCAGCGGCAGCCGTTCCGCCTCGACCAGCTGGCCGAAGAGGTGGTGACCGAGACCGTGCAGCCGCCGCACACGGCGGCGGTGTCGGTCTCGCCCACGGTGGCGAGCGGTGACCCGACCCTGGTCCGCATCGCCATCCGCAATCTGGTCCACAACGCCGTCCGGCATGGCCGGACCGGTGCCGAACCCGCGACGATCACCCTCGTCGTCACCGCCGGCATGGTTATGATCAAGGATGCCGGTCCGGGTCCTGGTCCGAGTCCGGACGGCCGACCGGCGCAGCGTTTCCGGAGCGATGCGGCGGACGGCACTGGCCTGGGTCTGACCATCGCACAATGGGTGGCGGAGCTGCACGGTGGGGCACTGCGGCTTCATCCGGCGCCCGGCGGGGGCACTGCCGCGACCATGATCCTGCCCGACGAGCCGCCGCCTGACAGGCGATGACGCTCGCCGCGGTGCCGTGACGAGGCAGCGTCAGGGAGTGGAGCGGCCGGCTCTGGCTCCGGCGGGTGAGATGGCGAACCAGCCGTTTCGGCCATGCCCGCCGGTGTCGCCGGGCATGCGATCACCGCTGTAACCGTACAGCGGCCACCCCGAGAGGGTGAGCTGCTCGGTGCCGTCGGGCCTGACGACCTTGCCGATCTTTCCCCGGTCTATGCCGACGATCCGCAGCCTCCCGATGTCGCTGACCGGCATCGGGCGCCAGATCTCGGCGCACTCGCCGACGCAGGCCGAACGTGACGGGCTCGCGTCGTCGGCGTCACTGCGGTAGAGGACGTATCCCTGGACGTCGATGACGATGAGGCCGCCGAGCCGCTGCGAGTTGACAGCGAACAGGCCGGGGCCGGGCGCGGCGCTGGGGTCCGACACTCTGGTCAGCTCCGTGTCGGGCCGGAGCGCTCCGCCGTCAGCGGCGCAGCCCGCCACCATCAGGGCGGCGACGGGTCCCGCCAGGAGCGCCGCCCACCGTGAACGTCGACTCATGGGCACAGTTTTCCTGGACAGCCCGCCGGATGCCTCCCCGCCGGGAGTACTCGATGAGATCTTCCTTGTATCGGATAAGCCTAACGGGTTTCACCGAACACCGGACCGGGGGCGGAGGCCCCCGACCGGAGATCGGCGGGCTGTCCGCCGCTCCCCGGCGAGCCTCCGCACGGACACGAAATGCCCCGACTGTATGTCCGTGAGATGGGAGCGCTCCCAATCACCTCAATGAGATGTATGTACCTACTTCATACCGATAGTCCCACCTAAAACAGTCGGATGTAACGGTTGAGTTTCGGCATATTGACGTCCTGGTTGCCCATCGTCCACTCTTCGTGGGAGCGCTCCCAAAGCACATTGAGGAACTACCGCATCGCGAGGCCGTGTTTGTCGGGGACCGGCCCCCGGTGTCACCTCCCAATGATTCGGGCGACCACCTGAGAGGGGTCCGGAAATGTTGAACAACAAGCGGCACGGCAAGCTCGCCGCCGTAGCGGTCATGGCGGCCACCGCCCTGGCCATCACCTCGTGCAGTTCCAGCGAGCCCGCCAAGCCCGCCGCGGGCGACGGCGGCGCCTCCGCCGCGGCCGAGCCGGTGACCATCACCGTGCACACCTTCGGCGGTGGCGAGAACTTCGGCTACGACAAGGCCGTGGAGACCTGGAACGCGGCACACCCGAACATCCAGGTCAAGTACCAGAACCTGACCGACCGGTTCGAGGACGTCTACCTCCCGCAGCTGCTCCAGCGCCTGCAGGCCGGCAGCGGCGCGGCCGACATCATCGCCCTGGACGAGGGCGCGATGGGCCTCATGAAGGCCCGCCCGCAGTTCTTCACCGACCTGGCCGAGTACGGGCTGGAGAGCCGCAAGGCCGACTTCCCCGCGGCCAAGTGGGACAACGGCATCAACGCCGACAACAAGCTCTTCGCTCTCGGCACCGACATCGGCGGCATGACCATGTGCTACCGCAAGGACCTGTTCGAGAAGGCGGGCCTGCCCACCGAGCGCGACGAGGTCGGCAAGCTCTGGCCGGACTGGAGCGCCTTCAAGGCGATCGGCGAGAAGTTCAAGGCCGCCAACCCCGGCAAGGGCGACCCCAAGTTCCTCGACGGCCCGAACACGCTCTACAACGTGATCCTGTCGCAGGAGGCGCCGAAGAACGGCAACGTCGCCTACTTCGACAAGAGCAACCAGCTCGTCGTCGAGAGCAACCCCGCCATCAAGACCTCCTTCGACACGGTGAAGGACTTCAGCGAGGCGGGTCTGACCGCCAAGCTCGCCTCCTTCACCCCGCCGTGGAACGCCGCCATCAAGAAGGGCGGCTTCGCGACCATGGGCTGCCCGGCCTGGATGCTCGGTGTGGTCTCCGGCGCGGCCGGTGACGACAACAAGGGCAAGTGGGACGTCGCTTCCGTGCCCGGCGGTGCGGGCAACTGGGGCGGCTCCTACCTCGCGGTTCCCAAGCAGAGCAAGCACCCCAAGGAGGCCGCCGAGGTCCTGAACTACCTCACCGGCAAGGAGGGCCACGTCATGGCCTTCCAGGAGGCGGCGGCCTTCCCGAGCTCCATCCCGGCGCAGCAGGACCCGGCGGTCGCCGACCTGAAGAACCCGTTCTTCAACGACGCGCCGACCGGCCAGATCTTCGGTGGGAGGGAATGCTGCCCCGGGTGATCTGCGCGCGGCCGACCTTGAAGTTGACCGTCCGGTTCGCCGCGCCGTACAGGCCGGCGCCGCCACGC
>NZ_JBEXUE010000417.1:0-8775 GCF_040614275.1 Streptosporangium sp. NPDC006013 | reverse complement strand
TGCACCGTTCCGAAGCCCGCCACCACGACACCCGCCAGGGCCAGGTACGCCCGGCGGCCCGGCGCCGGGGTCCAGGAGGGCGCCTGGCCGGACCTGCGGCTGCGCGGGTCTATCCTGAGTACCGACGACATGGTCGCCAGGGCCGAGGGTTCCGAGCACGAGAACCCGGCGGCCGTCTCCGCCGCGCTCGCCTCCCAGCTGCTGGCCGAGGAGCGTCGGCTGTTCTACGTGGCCGCCACCAGGGCCAGGAGCAGGCTCATCGTCACCGCCGTGGGCGGCGACGACACCGAGGAGCGGCCCTCCCGCTTCCTCACCGAGCTGGTGCCCGGCTCGACCGAGGAGGCGGGCGTCGATGAGCGGTCCCGCTGGCTGAGCATGTCCGCGCTGGTGGCCGACCTGCGATCGGCGGTCACCGACTCCACCAGGCCGGAACCGCTGCGCAGGGCGGCGGCCGAGCACCTGGCCAGGCTCGCCGCCGCAGGAGTGCCCGGCGCCCACCCCAACGACTGGTACGCCCTCACCCCCGTCTCCGACGACCGCCCGCTGAGCTGGCCCGACGACATCGTGCGCGTCTCGCCCTCGGCGGTGGAGAGCTTCAGCAAGTGCGGCCTGCGCTGGCTGCTGGAGACCTCGGTGGGTGCGGGCGGTACCGACGTGGCCCGAGGTCTGGGCACCGTCGTGCACGCGCTGGCGGTCCTCGCCGCGACCGGCATGCCCACCGAGGAGACCCTCGGCAAGCGCCTGGACGAGGTCTGGAACGAGCTCGACTTCGGCGGTGTCTGGTACAACCGCAAGCAGCGCGCGGTCGCCGAGGAGATGATCTCCAAATTCGTCGCCTGGCACGAGAACAACCCCCGGACACTGGTCGGCCTGGAGGAGGCGTTCACGGCCATGGTCTCCGAGGGGGTGCAGATCAAGGGCCGGGTCGACCGGGTCGAGCGCGACGGTGAGGGCCGAGCCGTGATCATCGACATCAAGACCGGCAAGACCGGAGCCAAGGACACCGAGCTCGAACGCCACCCCCAGCTCGGCGTCTACCAGCTCGCCGCGCTGCTCGGCGCCTTCCAACGGCACGGCCTGACCGAGCCGGGCGGCGCGGCCCTGGTCCAGGTGGGCGACGCGGCGGGCAAGAAGCAGGCCAAGGAGCAGACACAGCCTCCCCTGTCCGACGACCCCGACCCGGATTGGGCCAAGGACATGGTCGGCACCGTCGCCGTCGGCATGTCGGGGCCGTTCTTCCAGGCCAAGGTCAACGACGGCTGCCGCACCTGCGCCGTACGGTCGAGCTGCCCGGTCAGCAAGAACGGAGACCAGGTGTGCTGAACCGCCTCGGCGCGGGGTGTCTCCGGCACCACGCGCCGTTCCCCGGGCACGTCCGTGCCGCTCTCCGGCACCGGGGCCGTGTCGCGTCCACCGGGGGCGCCGCGTGCTGAGCCCGGTTCAGCTTGCCGCCAAGCTGGGCATCCTGCCGCCGACCCCGGAACAGGCGGCCGTGATCGAGGCCGGGCTCGAACCGATGGTGGTGATGGCCGGGGCCGGGTCGGGCAAGAGCGAGACCATGGCCGGGCGCGTCGTCTGGCTGGTCGCCAACGGGCTGCTCCGCCCCGAGCAGGTGCTCGGCCTGACCTTCACCAGGAAGGCCGCCGCGGAGCTGGCCGCGCGGGTGCGCGAGCGGCTCAACGGTCTCGTCGAGGTCGGGCAGGTGCCGGCGGAGCTGATGGAGGGCGAGCCGACCATCTCGACGTACCACGCCTACGCGGCCCGTCTGGTCACCGAGCACGCCCTGCGCGAGGCGCTGGAGCCGACCATGCGCCTGGTCTCCCCGGCCGTCTCCTGGCAGCTCGCCAGCCGGGTGGTCAGCGCGTACGACGGACCGATGGAGCAGGTCGAGTGGAGCCCGGCGACCGTCACCCGGGCGGTGCTCGAACTGGCCGGTGAGCTGGCCGAACACCTGCGCACCCCGCAGGACGTGCGTGACGTCGGCACCAAGCTCGCCCAGCGGTTCGCCGAGCTGCCCGGCACCCCGACCAAGGACCAGCGCAGACCGCTGCTCACCCAGCGGGCCAGGGAGCAGCTGCTGCCGCTGGTCGAGGCGTACAACCGCCTCAAGCGCAGCCGGGAGGTGGTCGACCACGGCGACCAGATGGCGCTGGCCGCCAGGATCGCCGACCGGCACGCCGACGTCGGCGAGATCGAGCGCGGGCGGTTCGCCGTGGTCCTGCTGGACGAGTACCAGGACACCAGCCACGCCCAGCTCGTCCTGCTCCGCGCCCTGTTCGGCGGCGGCCACCCGGTGACGGCGGTGGGCGACCCCTGCCAGTCCATCTACGGCTGGCGCGGCGCCTCGGCGGGCAACCTCACCCGGTTCCCCCGTGACTTCAGGACCGCCTCGGGGGAGCTCGCGCCCGTCAACCGCCTGTCGGTCAGTTTCCGCAACGGCGACGCCGTGCTGGACGTCGCCGCCCGGCTCCAGCTGCCGCTCCGGATGGAGGCCAGGGAGGTACCGGTCCTGGTGCCCGGTAAGAACCGGGTCGAGCGCGGCCGGGTGATGTGCGCCTTCCACGAGACCGCGGACGACGAGGCGCGCTGGGCCGCCCTGGAGATCGCCAGGGTGCTGGGCGTCGAGAGCGCGCCCGACGGCATGCCGTGGGGCGACGGCGAGCGTAAGAAGGCCAAGCAGAGCATGTGGGGCGGGCCGCAGTCGCTCCAGCCGCACGACGTGGCGATCCTGGCGCGCAAACGCTCGCAGTTCCCCGCGCTCCGCAAGGCCCTGGAGGAGCGCGGCATCCCGGTCGAGGTCGTCGGCCTGGGCGGCCTGCTCCTCGTGCCGGAGATCGCCGACATCGTCTCCACCCTGCGCGTGATCTACGACCCGAGCGCGGGGGACGCCCTGGTGCGGCTGCTCTCCGGTCCCCGCTGGCGGATCGGCCCCGCCGACCTCAAGGAACTGGGCGAGCGGGCCCGCGAGCTGAACCGGGAGACCCGCGAGGGCGCGTCGCCGGTGGCCGACCCGCTGGACCAGGTCGTGGCCGACATGGCCGAGGAGCGCGGCAGCCTGGTCGACGCCCTCGACGAGCTGCCCGACCGTCCCGCCTGGCAGGATCTGTTCTCCCCGCTGGCGAGGGTGCGGCTGGTCGCCATGGCCCAGGAGTTGCGCCTGCTGCGCGCCCACACCGGCCAGCCGCTGCCCGACCTGATCCTGGAGATCGAGCGCAGGCTCGGCCTGGACATCGAGGTGGCGGCCAGGGGGACGGCCGTCGGCCCGTTCGCCGCCCGCGCCGACCTCGACGCCTTCCTGGACGCCGCCGCCCGGTTCGCCGGAGACTCCGAGGATCCCACGCTGGGCGCGTTCCTGGCGTTCCTGAAGGCGGCGGACGAGGAGGAGAACGGCCTGGACGCCGGGCGGGTGGGCGAGAGCAACAGCGTGAAGCTGATGACGGTCCATGCCTCCAAGGGGCTGGAATGGCCGGTCGTGGTGGTGCCCGGCCTCTCCCAGGCGCTGTCGAAGGCCGGGACGCTCACCGTAGGCACCGTGTTCCCGGCCCGCTCCACGACCAGCCCGAAGTGGACGGAGAACCCCCGCAAGCTGCCCTACCAGCTCCGCGGAGACGCCTCCGACCTGCCCGGACTGGCCGGGCTGGCCAAGGAGGAGCTGGCCGACTTCGACGAGCGCTGCCGCGACCGCGACCTGCTTGAGGAGCGCCGCCTGGCGTACGTCGCCGTCACCCGCGCCCACTACCTGCTGATCGCCTCCGGCTACCGCTGGGGCACCGCGTCCAGGCCGCTGGAGCCGTCGGACTTCCTGCTGGAGATCCGCGATACCTGCGGCAGGGTGGCCTTCTGGGCTCCGGAGATGGAGGAGGGCGCCACCAATCCGCTCCTCGCCGAGCCGGCCGAGGCCCGGTGGCCGATCGAGCCGGACGATGCCCGCTACGCCGCCGTTCTCGACGGCGCCACCATGGTGGAGGCCGCCCTCGCGGCCCTCGCCGGGGGGGCCGCTCCGGTCTCCTTCGAGGACGTCCCCTTCCCCGAGGCTCCCCGGGACTACGAGGATGTCCCTCTCCCCGAGGCTCCCCGGGACGAGGAGGTGCCCTTCCCCGAAGATCCGTGGGACGAGGAAGCGTTCTTCCCCGAGGATCTGTCGGATGGGGAGGATGACCACGGTGACACCGTTCCCGAGGACCAGGGGGGTGGTGATGTGCCCCTTCCCAGCGATCCGCAGGAGGGGAACGTGCCCTCTCCGGGAGCCCAGGGAAACGGGGATGTGCCTTTTCCCGGAGCGACGGACACCTGGCAGGGCGACCGCGCCGATTCCGAGGTCGAGGCCGGAGCCGGGGCCGAGGCAGGGGAACGGCGGCCGGTGCCGGCGGCCGAGCTGCGGGGGTGGGACAGGGAGCGGGCGAAGGCCTGGGAGCGTGACATCGAGCTCCTGCTCAGGGAGCGGGAGATGAACCGGCGGCGCGGTGCTGGCAGGGTGGAGCTGCCCACTCACCTGACCGTCTCCTCCCTCGTCACGCTGGCCTCCGACCCCAAGGCGTTGGCCAGGCAGATCCGCCGCCCGGTGCCCAAGAAGCCCGCGCCGCTGGCCCGCCGGGGCACCTCCTTCCACCGCTGGCTGGAGGGGCGCTGGGGCCAGCAGCGGCTGATGGACGAGTTCGAGCTGCCCGGCGCGTCCGACGACTTCGAGGAGACCGACGCCCACCTCGACCAGCTGCGCGACCGCTTCGAGGAGAGCGAGTGGGCGGGCCGGGAACCGCTCGACGTCGAGGTCCCCTTCGAAACCGTGATCGCCGACCGGGTGGTCCGCGGCCGGATGGACGCCGTCTTCCAGATCTCCGAAGGGCGCTACGAGGTCGTCGACTGGAAGACCGGCCGGCGTCCCAGGGGCAAGAAGGCCGAGGCCGCCGCCTCCGTCCAGCTCGCCGCCTATCGGCTGGCCTGGTCCCACCTGGCCGCCGTCCCGCTGGAGCAGGTGGGGGCGGCCTTCCACTACGTCCTGCTGGGCGAGACGGTCCGCCCCGTCGACCTCCTCGACGAGCACGGCCTCGTCACCCTCGTCGAGTCGGTCCCAGTCCTCGGCTGACCTCGGACTACCGGGCCGGGGTGTCCGGAGGCAGGAGGCGGTCCACCGCGTCGTTGATCAGGTCGTGGATCCGCGACTCGGGGAAGATGTCGGGCAGGGTGAGCCGCTCGACGATCAGCCAGTTCAGGGCCAGGTAGAGGAGCACGACCACGGTGGTGTCGCCGGGCAGCCCCGTCTTCAGGTGGTGTTCGATGTTGGCGTCGAGGTCGGCCCGGATGGTACGGGTGAGCACGGCGCGCAGCTCGGGGCGGCGGGTGGCCTCCAGCCGCAGCTCCAGCAGGGCCAGGTAGCCCGAGCGGAACTCGGTGATCCGGTCCACCACGTCGCGCATCAGCTTCGCCAGCCGTTCGCGGTCACGCGGCCCGGTCAGGCTGTCGGCCATGGCGCTCGCACCGGGGTGCAGTCGCTCGTAGATGCGCCCGCCGGCCTGGGTGAGCAGGTCGTCGCGGTTGGCGAAGTAGTTGGACGCGGTGCCGTTGGGGACCGCCGCCCAGGCGTCGACGGCGCGGAAGGTCAGGCCGCGCGCCCCCTCGGCCGCCAAAACCTCGATGGCCGCGTCGACGAGCGCCGCCCGCCGTTCCGGATTCTGCCTCATCGGACCTCCCGCTTGACACCACTCTAAGTGTAGTACTACGTTCAAACCACTTCGCTTAGAGTACTACGAACAGAGTGTTATGGACGAGGAGCGCCGATGCGAAAGCTCACCTACTACGTCGGCACCACCATCGACGGATTCATCGCCGGTCCGGACGGTGGGTACGACTTCTTCCCCGTGGGGGACGCCATGATGGAGTTCATCGCCGCCGACTGGCCGGAAACTCTTCCCACCGCCTACCGAGCCCATATGGGCCTTGGGGACGTCGCGAACAAGCGGTTCGACACGGTTCTGATGGGACGCGGCACCTACCAGCCGGCGCTGGACGCGGACATCACCAGCCCGTACGCCCACCTGCGCCAGTACGTCGTCTCGCGCACCATCGCCGAGATCGCCGACCCCGGGGTCGAGCTGGTCTCCGGTGACCCGGTCGAACTGGTACGGCGGCTTAAGCGCGAGGACGGCCTCGGGATCTGGCTGTGCGGCGGCGGGACGTTGGCGGGCGCCCTGCTTCCCGAGATCGACGAGCTGGTCATCAAGTGCTACCCGGTGGTCATCGGCTCGGGCATCCCGCTCTTCGCCATGAAGTCCGAGCCGAATCTCTTCGATCTGGTCGACACCCGCACCTTCGGAAACGGGGCCGTGGTTCTCACCTACACCAGGAAATGAGCCGCGCGTTCTCGACGCGATCGTCCGTCGCGAGGGGTTGTCCGGCTGAGAGGGAGGAGTTACCGTCTGACTTGTTGACCAGATTTCATAATTGGTCACGAGGTCAGAGGGAAAGGTTTCAGGGTGACGGAACGAGCAGGGCAGACCGTCGGCCGCGCCGACCGCATTCTTGACGCGGCGGCCGAGCTGCTCGTGCGCCTCGGCTACCGGAAGGTGACGATCGACGACATCGCCCGGCTGGCCGGCATCGGAAAGGGCACCGTCTACCTGCACTGGCGCACCAAGCAGCAGTTGTTCGAGGCCGTGCTGCTGCGCGAGTCCATCTGCTATGTCGAGGAGCTCCTCGACGAGTTGCGCCGGGACCCGGCGATGCTGCTGCCGCACCGCCTCATCCCCGCGTCGTTCCTCATCGTCGACCGCCGGCCGGTGCTGCGGGTGCTGTCCGAGGGATACCTGCGGCAGGCGCAGCACAGGCCGGCCAACGCCTTCCTGCACAGCCAGGAACTGCTCGCCTCCGAACGGTTCTACGACCTGATGACCCGGCACGGCCTGCTCCGCGACGACGTGCCGAACCTGGCGTACACGCTGAGCGCGACGATGACCGGGTTCCACGTCTACGAGAACCTGGACCCGATGGCCACCGCGCTGGACATGCGGGCCAAGGTCGACTCGATCGCCCACGTGGTCAGGCACGCCTTCGAACCGGCCGAGCCACCGGCGCCCGAGGAACTGGCCAAGGCGGCCTCGGAGGTCATCGCCGTCTTCGAGGACCTGATCTCGCCCTACCGCACCTGGATCTACGCGTACGAGAGAACGCACGAGCCCGGCTGATCCCGGACCCGTCCCGATGAGAAAGGCACGCCATGACCACCATCGCCGACACATGGGGCCTGCACGAGGGGCACTTCTGGCTACGCGGAAGGCGGCCGGACCAGCCGGTGAGCTTCGACGCCGGCACCGGGATGTGGAACGTCTACGGCTACCCCGAGGCACTGCGGATTCTCGGCGATCCGAAGACGTTCTCCTCCGATACCAGCCGCATGGTGCCCGAGGTCGCCAAGCCCGCCGAGCGCAGCCTGACGCAGCTGGACCCGCCCATGCACAGCAAGCTTCGCAAGCTCGTCAGCCACGCCTTCACCCCGAAGGTCGTCGCCGACCTCGAACCGCGCATCGCCACGCTGACCAACGAACTGCTCGACGCGGTGGCCGAGACGGGCCGGCTGGAGCTGGTGGCCGACCTCGCCTACCCGCTGCCGGTCATCGTCATCGCGGAGCTGCTCGGGGTGCCCAGCTCCGACCGCTACCTGTTCAAGCAGTGGGTGGACAGGATGTTCGAGGGGTCCCAGCGGTTCTCGCTCGTCAACCGGAGCGAGGAGCAGGAGCGCAACCTGGAGTTCGTCATGGAGCAGGCCAAACACCTGGCCGACTACCTTGGCGAACACGCCGCGGAGCGCAGGGTTCGGCCACGCGCGGATCTGCTCACCCAGCTCGTCGAGGCGGAGGTGGACGGTGAGCGGCTCAGCCAGGCCGAGGTGGTGAACTTCGCCAACGTTCTGCTGATAGCCGGGCACATCACCACCACCATGTTGCTGGGCAACACCGTGCTCTGCCTGGACGCCCAGCCCGAGCAGTTCGCTCGCGCCCGCGCGGACCGGTCGACGGTTCCCGCCGTGATCGAGGAGTCCCTGCGCTTCTTCAGCCCGTTCGCGGCCCTTGGCCGGGTAACCAACGTCGACGTCGAGCTCGGCGGACAGCACGTGCCCGCCGACCAGCTGCTCATGGTGTGGATCGCGGCGGCCAACCGTGACCCCCGGCAGTTCGCCGACCCCGACGTCTTCGACCCGAGCCGTGACCCCAACCCCCACCTCGGTCTCGGCCGGGGAATCCACTTCTGCCTCGGCGCGCCGCTGGCCCGCCTGGAGGGCAGGGTCGCGCTCGACATCCTGCTCGACCGCTTCCCCCACCTGCGCACCGACCCGGACGAGCCACCGCAGTTCATCCCCAGCCCCAACATGACCGGCGTACGGAAACTGCCCCTGCTCACCTCCGCCGGCTGAGCGGGCTGCTCTGCCAGGAGAAAAAGGGCGTGGAAGCAAACGCCTCCACGCCCTTTTCCTGGTGTTCGTCGCCCCTAGCAGTGTCGGGCGCGGGCCTTCTTGTACCCCAACGCGAATCCGCGCTTGTACTCTGCGGAACCGCTAGGGGTACTGCTGCTCACGCCGCTCGTGCAGGAGGTCTTGCCGGCCTTGTACCCGGCCGCGTACCCCTTCTTGCAGTTCTTGTCTTTCTGGCATTGCTTGGTCAGGGACGGTTTCGCCGTCGCGGTGTGCGCGGGGCTGGGCACTGCCGCCTCCGGGGCGGTCGGGGCTGCACCTCAGCGGAAACGTCAGCCGAAACTGGTAAGACCACTATTGGGATGGTTACCCAA
>NZ_JBEXUE010000416.1:0-8784 GCF_040614275.1 Streptosporangium sp. NPDC006013 | reverse complement strand
TTTTCGGCGGGGGGCGCCATAACTTTTTTTTCATTTATAATGGGCGGGTTTGGTCATCCCGGCCCTTTCTCATGGAACTCCCGCAGGGGCGATCGTGTGGGATAGAGGTCAAAGCCGTCAAGCTGGGAATCGGTGATCACCGTCATTGGGCCCGCACCGGAGGCGGCCGGGAGCGGCTCTGAGCAACCGGCTCGCCTCGCCGAGCGGACGGCGGACAAGGCCCGTTCGCGTACCGACAGGAATACGTCGATACGGTGCGCTGGTCGCGGAGCGTCCGTGAAGGGGCGCGGCGGTCACCGGGAATCACATGCCAAGGGGCAGGAAGCCAGTACTATCCTTGATCACTTCCTGATCGATATCGTGTGGCGAGATTGATGCATACGATAATTAGCATCAGATGTGGGTGCACCATTTCATCTTCGATTAGCTCTCCGGAGACGCGATGAACAACAGTTCAAGGACACGCCCGCAGAAGACCGCGGTGCTGATCGCCCGACGGATCATCGACGACGTACGGCGCAACGGATACTCCGTTGGTGACCGACTACCGTCCGAACGGCTCATGCTGGAGGATTACCAGGTGGGCCGGGGCACGCTACGTGAGTCGTTGCGTTTCTTGGAGTTGCAGGGGGTCATCTCCCTCAAGCCGGGGCCGGGGGGCGGCCCCACGCTGGAAAAGCCCGATGCGTCCAACCTCGCCACCGCCCTCGTGCTACTGCTGCAGTTCGAGAATGCGCCGTTCCGTTCCGTGGTCGAGGCGCGAGTAGGTCTCGAACCGATGATGACCCGACTCGCGGCCGAGCGGATGACGGGCGAGCAGTTGCAACGTTTGGCCGAGTCGGTCGACGGGATGCGGGAGAATCTCAATGATCGCGAGATGTTTCTCGACACCAACAAGGCGTTCCACGACATCATCGCGTGGTCGTCGGGCAACGCGCTCTTCGGTTTTCTCATCGACGCGCTGCTGGGCATAATCGACGGCACCGCACTGGGGGTGAACTATCCTCTGCACCGCCGTTCCGCCGTACTCAAAGCGCACACACGCATCTTCGAGGCGCTCAACGCTCATGACGGTGACTCGTCCATGGCCGCGATGGAAGCGCACATCCAGGAGTACCTGCGTTATGTGGAGAAGAAGTACCCCGAGGCGATGGCGCAGCCGGTGACGTGGGACCTGCTGTAAGACCGGTCGATCGCCGACCGTCCCGTGTGCCCCGGCCTGCGTCGCGCCGGTGACCACTCCGAACTCGCCCCCTCCGGTTGACGTAGCCGGGATACGCCTGACCCCATCCTCTGAGAAATCCCAACAGAATGGGGTCGGCCGAGTCCTCGGACATGATCGGTCGTTGTACCGGTCGCGAGGAAGGGCGAGCAGCCACCGCGGATCGCGCTCGACGGGCTCCCGCCTTCCCCCGGCACCGTTTCCAACCGGTTCACCTACCTCAGACGAACCTGTCTTTCGCGCGTGGCGTACAGCCGCCGCTTTCAGGAAGCCGAGCTTCTCCTCGAGTTCGCGCGTTCGTGCGCGCCCAGGACCGGTGAGCGGCCGCGGTTCCCGGTACGCGTGGGCATGGTGGCGGCCCTTCGCCCGATGCCCCAGGCCGTCGTTCTCCGCGGCGCCCCTGATCACGTAGGCCAGGATCTTCCAAAGCATCAGGGGCTTGCCGGTGCCACGCGCGTGGCGCAGCAGTGAGTCGAAGGTCCCGTTGCCCAGCGTCATGCCCGAGGCCAGCACGGCGTCGCAGCCGTCCAGCGCCGCCTCGGCCTCGGTCACGTGCGGCTCGCCCCATTCGGTTTCTTTGCAACCTCGTGGGGCACCGCCGGTCTGGCCTCTCGCATCTGCGCGGATAAAGCCTCCGATCTCCACCGAATCTGCACAGAAGACCGTTACGCTCCCGGTTCATGATCAGATCGAGATGGGTGGGCCTGCTGCTGGTCTGGCCGATGGTGCTGCCGTTCGCGGTGTGGGCGGTGCTCAGGACCGGTGGGTGGACCCCGCTGTGGCAGTGGGTCCCCCTGGTGGCCTTCACCCCGTACGCGGCGGTGGCCTCGGTGATCCCGCTGCTCCTGGCCCTGGGGCTGCGCCGCTGGGCGGCCGCGGCCCTCGCCCTGGTCACCAGCGCGGTGCTGGCGACGGCCGTGCTCCCCCGTTACTTCGCCGACGGCGACCAGCCCGCCTCGGACGAGCGGCTCCGGGTGCTCGCCGCGAACCTGGCCGTCGGCGCGGGAGACACCGACGCCCTGATGGATCTCGTGCGCTCCCTCGATCCGGACGTGCTGGCCCTCCAGGAGCTCACCCCCGCCGCACTCGAGCGTCTGGAGGCGGCCGGCCTGCGCAAGCGCATGCCCCATGTGGTGGATCGCGCGGTCGACGGGGTACACGGCTCCGGCATCTACTCCAGGCATCCCATCACCGAGAAACCTCTGATCGCGCTGGGCAGGTTCCGGCAGGCACGGGGAGTGATCAGGCATCCGAGCGGCCACGAGATCGAGGTCGTCTCGGTCCACCCCTGCGCGCCCAGGTACGACTACAAGGTCTGGTGCTGGGACGAGGGGCTGCGGGCACTGCCCAGGGCGGGCGGGCAGCTGCGGGTACTGGCCGGCGACTTCAACGCCACCCTCGACCACGGGCTGGTACGCGACCTGCTCGGCAGCGGCTACCGCGACGCGGCCGACGTCACCGGGAACGGCCTGATCCCCACCTGGCCGCAGCAGGGCTGGGAGCCCCTGCCCGGTGTGACGATCGACCATGTGCTCGCCGACTCGCGCATGGCGGTCAACAGCTTCGGCGTCCACCCCCTGCCGGACACCGACCACCGCCCGGTCTTCGCCGAACTCGGCCTGCCCCGGTTCACGGGTCACTGAGCCAGGCCGGGCCCATCACGGTCCGCGGCAGCGCGGCGGACCGGCCTCCGATTCAGGATCAATGTCGCCAGGTCATGCCGCCGCCCCTTTCCCGCCGTCTTTCCCACGGGGTACGGGTGACCGTTTTCTCGGCTCCCGGCTGAAAGTCAGAGGATCATCGCCCTCGCGGGCCGGGTTTCCCTTACCAGGATCTGGCCCCGCGGATACCGGTCGTCTCACTCGGGCGCGGTCATGGCGGAACGTATACTCGCCTGCGTATACTCGTAGGCGAGTATGAAGGGAGGGCGGTGGTATGGCCAAGCGCCGCAAGGTGGGCAACATGCTCGCCCTCGCCGTGCTCTCGGCGGTCTACGCCAAGCCGATGCATCCCTACGAGATGGCCTCCGTGCTGCGCGAGCGCGGCAAGGACCGGGACATGAGGATCAAATGGGGATCGCTCTACACCGTGGTGCGAAACCTTGAGAAACACGGGTTCCTCGCGGTGGTCGAGAGCGTCAGGGACGGCGCGCACCCCGAGCGCACGATCTACCGCATCACCGATGCCGGGCGCGAGGAGCTCGTCGACTGGGTCCGCGAGCTGATCGCGGTGCCCGAGCGGGAGCAGCCGAGGTTCGAGGCCGGCCTCTCGGTCTGGGGAGTCATCCCGCCGGACGAGGTGACGGGCCTGCTCCAGCGGCGACTCGCCCTGCTGGAGCAGGAGGTCGCGGACCAGCGGAAGACCCTGGCCGGATGCAGCCCCGAGGTCCCGCGGTTGTTCCTCGTCGAGTCCGAGTACGACCTGGCCATCCGCGAGGCGGAGATGAACTGGACCCGGTCGCTGCTCGACGAACTCACCACCGGCTCGTTCCCGGACCTCGCGATGTGGCGGACCTGGCACGAGACGGGCTGGATGCCGCCCGAGATCGAGGAGCTCGCGGAGAGGGGCACCGTCACCGACTGATCGGAGAGAACGGACCCGGCGGGGTGCGGGAACACCGCCGCCGGGTCGTCGACCTCGAACCGAAACCCGCGGAACGGAACCCGGCCACGAGGTGGCAACCGCAAGAATAGCCGGGCTCCTCCCAGGGCCGGTTCGGACACGCAACATCCGAAACCGGAGGAATCATGGAGAAGACACATCACAGGCAGTCCCAGGCCCCGCAGATGGAGGGGGCGATGGCGCGGTGGTACGCCCGCCAGCGTGGCTCGGCACCCCAGATCGCGGCGGTCAGGCGGCAGGCCGCGCAGCTCACCGGCGGCCTGCCGGACGGAGCCACCGTGCTGGAGGTCGCCCCGGGCCCGGGATATCTCGCCGTCGAGATGGCACGGCTCGGGTTCGCGGTGACCGGGCTGGACATGAGCCACACGTTCGTCGAGATCGCGACCGAGAGAGCCCACCGGACGGGCGTCCACGTCGACTTCCTGCGGGGCGACGCGGCCGACCTGCCCTTCGACGCCGGCTCCTTCGAGCTGGTCGTCTGCCAGGCCGCCTTCAAGAACTTCGGGCGGCCCGTCGGCACCCTGGACCAGATGCACCGCGTCCTGCGCGCCGGTGGGACGGCGGTGATCCAGGACATGAACGGAGACGCCTGCCGTGCCGACATCGACCGGGAGGTCAGGGGCATGGGGCTCAGCGGGCCGAACTCCCTCATGACGAAGATGACACTGACGGCGCTCCGGCGCCGCGCCTACTCAAGAGCCGGGTTCGAGCGCCTCGCGGCCGAGAGCGCCTTCAGGACCTGCGACGTCCACACCGACGGGATCACCCTGGAGGTCCGGCTGACCAAGCGCGACGCGGCCTGAGTCTCGCCTTCCGCGGAGACGGAGACACCGCGACGGTCCCCGGCGAGGTTCGGGCCGGGGACCGGTTCGTGCCCTCCCGCAGGATCCGGGCCGCGCTCCGGGGGAAGTGCACGAGGTCATCGGCCTCACTGACCCGGCGGTTACAGGATGGGAGCCGTCGCATCAATTGCCGACCCCGTACTCGGGCACGGAAACTGAATGGTCGCCCGCGCCGTGCGGGTGAGGGTGATCCGACGGGGCGTCCACCTGGAACGGTGGTGCGGGAGAACGGTTGAGCGGGGATGGGCCTCCGGTTCGCCATGCCCTCGAGCGGCGATCACCTGGCGTGAGCACCGTGAGGAGCGTGCCGCCTGTTGATGCCTCCTGATACTTCGGACACAGAAATCTCGGACACGGAAACAGAGTCCCGAACCCGACAGTCCCCACCTCTCCCCCGCCTCCGCGGGGCCCGCTCCCTGTGGCGGTTGAAGTCCTATCTGCGCCCCTACGCCACCCGCCTGGTCGTCGTCTGGGTGCCGGCCTTCGCCGCGGTCGGGATCGGCATCACCATCCCGCTGATCGGCAGAGAGATCATCGACGGCCCCGTCGCCCGGGGTGACAGCGAGGCACTGCTCCCCCTCGCACTGCTCGCCCTGGGGCTGGGCATGACCGAGGCGCTGCTCGTCTTCCTGCGGCGGTGGCTGCTGGCCGACGCGGTCCTGGGCCTGGAGACCAGCATCCGCGACGATTTCTACAGCCACCTGCAGCGGCTGCCGATGGGTTTTCACGCCTCCTGGCAGTCGGGCCAGCTGCTGTCCCGGGCGACGACCGACCTGTCGGCCATCCGGCGTTTTCTCGGCTTCGGCCTGCTCTTCCTCGTCCTGGTCACCGTCCAGATCGTGACGGTGACCGGGCTGCTGCTCCGTATGTACTGGCCGCTCGGGCTGCTGGTCGTCGTCTCTGCGGTGCCGATCGTGCTCACCTCGCTGCACTTCGAGCGCAGGTACATCCTCATCTCCCGCCGGGTCCAGGACGAGCAGGGCGACCTCGCCACCGTCGTCGAGGAGTCGGCGGCCGGCATCCGGACGATCAAGGCGTTCGGCCGCGGCCGGCATGTCTCGGGGATCTTCGAGGAGGGAGCGGTGAAGGTCTACGGGACCTCGATGGAGAAGGTCCGCCTGTCCGCGAGGTTCTTCACCTTTCTTGAGGTGATCCCGAACATCACCCTCGCGCTCGTGCTGCTGCTCGGCGCCCTGGCGGTCGGCTCCGGCACCCTGACGCTGGGCACGCTGGTGGCCTTCGCCACCCTGATGCTGCAACTGGTCTGGCCCATCTCGGCGCTCGGCTTCATTCTGACCACGGGCCAGGAGGCGATGACCGCGGCGGACCGGGTGATGGAGGTGCTCGACACCGAACCGGAGATCGTCGGGGGCACCCGCGTGATCGAGCGGCCCCGCGGACACCTGCGTTTCGAGGGCACGGGGTTCCGCTTCCCCGGCGCCGCCGAGCCAGTGCTTCACGATGTCTGGCTGGAGGTGCGACCGGGGGAGACGGTGGCGGTCGTGGGCGCGACGGGGTCGGGCAAGACCACCCTGACCTCCCTGGTACCGCGACTGTACGACGTGAGCACGGGCCGGATCACGATCGACGGCGTCGACGTCCGCGACCTGCCGCTGCCCGAGCTGCGCTCGCTGGTCGCCACCGCCTTCGAGGAGCCGACGCTGTTCTCGATGAGCGTCAGGGAGAACCTCACGCTGGGGCGGCACGACGCGACCGAGGAGGAGGTCGCTGCCGCGCTGCGGATCGCCCAGGCCGGATTCGCGTACGAGCTGCCGTGGGGCCTGGAGACCAGGATCGGCGAGCAGGGCATGTCCCTGTCCGGCGGCCAGCGCCAGCGGCTCGCACTGGCCAGGGCGGTTCTCAGCCGTCCCAGGATCCTCGTGCTGGACGACACCCTGTCGGCCCTGGACGTCGAGACCGAGGCCTTGGTCGAGCAGGCGCTGCGGCACGTACTGCGCGAGGCGACCGGCATAGTCGTCGCCCACCGGGCCTCCACGGTGCTGCTCGCCGACCGGGTGGCCCTGCTGCTGGACGGCACGATCGCGCACGTCGGCCGGCACCACGAGCTCATGGCGAGCGTGCCCGAATACCGCGCGCTGCTGTCCGCCGACCCCGACGCAGAGGAGGCGCGGCTGTGAGCGGCACGACTCCCCCCGCGGAGACCTCCGCGAAGATCCCGGCAGAGACCGGGAACGGCTCCCGGGAGTGGCGCGGGGTCGCCGCCGAGAACCAGGACGAGTTGTCGGAACAGGTGTCGTTCCTGCTGCGCAGCAGGTCCAGGCGGCTGCTGGGTGAGCTGCTGCGCCCGTACCGCAGGAAGATCGCCCTGCTTGTCGCGATCATCGTGACCTGCAACGTCGCCTCGCTCGCCATCCCCTACCTGGTCAAGGTGGGCATCGACGCGGGCATCCCGCCGATGGTCGCGGGCGCGGGGCCGGGGACGCTGGTGACCGTCGTCTCGGCGATCCTGGCCGCGGCGGTCATCCAGCTGGTGACCCGGCAGGTGTTCCTCAGGATGGCCGGACGCATCGGCCAGAGCATCCTGCTGGAGCTGCGGCGACGGGTCTTCCGCCACTTCCAGAGGCTGTCGCTGTCGTTTCACGACGACTACACCTCGGGCCGGGTCGTCTCCCGCCTCACCTCCGACATCGACGCCATCTCCGAGATGCTCCAGTCGGGCTTCGACGATCTCGTCACCGCCGTGCTGACGCTGGTCGGCACGGCGGTCCTGCTGCTCGTCCTGGACGTCCACCTCGGCGTGGTCGCGCTGCTGCCGCTGCCGGTCCTGGCGCTGTTCACCAACTGGTTCCGGCGGCAGTCGAGCATCGTCTACCGCAGGACCCGGGAGGCCGTGGCCCTGGTGATCGTCCATTTCGTGGAGTCGATGGCCGGCATGCGCGCGGTCCAGGCGTTCCGCAGGGAACCTCGCAACCAGACGATCTTCGCCCAGCTGAACGCCGACTACCGGGCCGCCAACCTGCGGGGCTCACAGCTGATCGCGGTCTTCTCTCCGGGCGTCAAGCTGATCGGGAACGTGACGGTCGCGGCGGTCCTGCTCTACGGTGGCATGCTGGCGATCCAGGGCGGGGTCACGGTGGGCGTGCTGGCCGCGTTCCTGCTCTACCTGCGCCAGTTCTACGAGCCCATGCAGGAGATCTCGCAGTTCTATAACACGTTCCAGTCGGCGGGGGCGGCGCTGGAGAAGCTCTCCGGCGTGCTGCAGGAGCGCCCCTCGGTGGCCGAACCCGGCGACCCGGTGATCCTGGAGCGCCCTCGCGGCCGGGTCGAGTTCCAGCACGTGGAGTTCTCCTACCTGGACGGCACCCCGGTACTGCCCCGGCTGGACCTGGTGGTCCCCGCCGGGCAGACCGTGGCCCTGGTCGGCACCACCGGGGCGGGCAAGACCACGCTGGCGAAACTGGTCGCCAGGTTCTACGACCCGGTGGCGGGGCGGGTGCTGCTGGACGGGATCGACCTGCGCGACCTCGGCGAGGAGTCGCGGCACGCCGCGGTCGTCCTGGTGACACAGGAGAACTTCCTGTTCAGCGGTTCGGTGGCGGACAACATCAGGTTCGGCCGGCCGGGCGCGAGCATGACCGACGTGGTGGCCGCGGCCCGGTCGATCGGCGCCGACGCGTTCGTCTCGGCGCTTCCCGAGGGGTACGACACCCAGGTCGGCAAGCAGGGCGGCCGGCTGTCGGCCGGGCAGCGGCAGCTTGTGGCGTTCGCCAGGGCGTTTCTGGCCGACCCCGCGGTGCTGATCCTCGACGAGGCGACGTCCAGTCTGGACGTCGCCGGCGAGCGGCTGGTGCAGCGGGCGATGCAGACGATCCTGGCGGACCGGACCGCCCTGATCATCGCGCACCGCCTGTCGACCGTCGAGATCGCCGACCGGGTGCTGGTGATGGACGGCGGCAGGATCGTCGAGGACGGCCCGCCGGGCGAGCTCGCCGGCCGGGCGGGCCGCTACGCCGGCCTGCACCGCGCCTGGCTCGACAGCATCTCCGACCGCCGGGACCTTCCCGGCTAACCGGCTGTGGCGCGTCACGCGAGGCAACCCGCTGTTCCTCCGCCATCTCGTGGAGGCCTGCCTGGCCT
>NZ_JBEXUE010000415.1:0-8787 GCF_040614275.1 Streptosporangium sp. NPDC006013 | reverse complement strand
GCCGGCAGGCGTTCCTGTTCTTCCCGCTGCTCACGCTCGAGGGGTTCAACCTGCACGTGTCCAGCGTCCGGGCCCCCCCATCGGCCGGTGGGTAACGCCTCCTGGATGGAGTCGACAGACCCCGTTGAGGACACCGTGGTCGGTCGGCGCAAGGGCCGGACCCCATCGGGAGGCGTTCAGCTACATCCTCACGATCAGAGCAGGCCGCTCTCGATCGCCGTCTTCAGGCCCGCCTGCGTCGCCTGGTGGGAGGAGACGCCGTTGGTCACGGTGAAGTCGATGAGCAGGATGCTCGCCTCGAAGGTGAGGTGCTCGGTGACCCGCGTCCGCCCGTCGCCCAGGTCGGTGAAGACGATCTTCTGGTGCGTGACGACGTTGGGCAGCGTCCAGGTGTCGGTCTCGTAGTAGAGGTCGTCGCGGTGGACGCGCTGCTGCGCGTGCGTGTTGCTGGTGACCGGCAGCCCGGCGACCGGGATCTCCTCGACCGCGGTGAAGTTGACGTAGCGCGTTCCTGGCTCGGTCCAATCCGCGTGCGTGACGACCCGCTTCAGGAACGAGTGCATGCCCAGATGGTTGTTGATATTGGAGTAGGTGTCGAACACGCGCTCCACCGGGGCGTTGATCTCGGTGGAGACATCACGCTTGACCTGCTTCCTTCCCGTTATCGGCAGGGGAGCGGTCAGGCACTCGTAGAACCTGTAGGTGTTCCAGGCGATCTGCCACTGGGCGGCGAGCAGCGGGTCGGTGTCGGCGCGGGCAGGGGTCGAGAAGGCGGTGAGGAGGAGGGCGGCGGCGGACAGCGGGGCCACGAGAAGCCGGAAGAGCTTTGTCACGGATACCTCAGAAGAAGAGGGGGAGGTGATGAAAGTCTTCTACCGCATCCGATCATGGTTTCCACGTTCCGAACGCAGATCGTGATCTTCATGTTTTGTAACGGTCCATCCTCGGACATCCGGCTGAAAGGTCATGGTCTGCGACCAAGGGTGAAAGACGGGAGGTACGAGGGGGTTTGGAGGGAAGATGTGCTGGTAGGAGTGGGTGGTCCCTGGCTGACGTAGCCTGACTGGGCTTGACTTGGCTTGACCGTGAAAAGCGTGGGAGATTCCCTTTGGCATATCGGAAAGTGGGAGAACCAGTGACGACCACCAACAAGACCGTTCCACCTCTCGGCAAGACCCCGGCCACCCTGACCTCCGGCCCCTCCGCGGAGACCGCGGAGATACCGGTGGCGCTCGCGGCGATGATGAGCGAGGACGAGGCCGTCGCCGCCCAGGCCGAGGCGGCTCGCTGGCGGTACGGGTTCTACGTCGTCATCGTGGGGCTCGTGGTCATCCTGATCGGCTTCGCGGTGATCACGCTGCGCGGGGGTGACACGACCGCGCCGTTCGCCGGGCTCGTCGGCGTCTCGGGTGCGATCATCGGCGCCTACTTCGGCGTGCAGATCGGCCAGTCCGGCAAGGACAGGGTCGAGGCCGAGCTGCGCCGTACGAACGAGATCGCCATCCGCCTCGCCGCCAAGGTCCACGCGCACGACGCCGACTCGGTGATCAACACCACCATGGGTCCCCGGCGCCGCTAGAACAGGCACCGCGGACCTCCAGCGGGGCCGGCCTCCGGACGACCTCCGGCAGGGCCGGCCTTTCGTGTCTCCGCGGCCGGCTCCCGCGGCCCCGGACGTCCACCGGTTCACCCCTCCGCTCCCGCCAACACTGCCCAAGGATCGGGCGTAGCTTCGGCAGGGTCCGCCGATTTGCGGATTCGCCGGGACTGGGTAGACACGGGGGCATGCGCAGCGTCCGTATCGGGGTCGACACCGGGGGCACGTTCACAGACGTGGTCGCGGTGGACGAGCAGACCGGTGAGATCACCACGACCAAGACTCCTTCCACCCCCGCCAACCCAGCCGACGGGTTCATGGAGGGGGTATGGAAGGTCCTCAGAAAGGCGGCCGGGGCCGAGGAGGTGACCCTGGAAGCCGTGTCGGCGGTGGTGCACGGCACCACGGTCGCCACCAACCAACTCCTTGAGGACCGTATCGCCGACCTGGGCTTCGTCACCACCGAGGGCTTCGAGTTCATCCTGGAGATCGCCCGCCAGAGCGTGCCCGACGGCTACGGCAACTCCTACTTCTGGGTGAAGCCGCCCCGCATCGTCCCGGTGCACCGGGTCAGGACCGTCGGCGGGCGCCTGGACCACACCGGGGCCGAGGTGCGGCCGTTCGACGAGGAGCAGGCCGTCGAGGCGGCCCGGTGGTTCCGTGATCGCGGCATCACCGCGATCGGCGTCTGCTTCCTGCACTCGTACGCCAACCCCGCCCACGAACTGCGCATGCGGGAGGTCCTGGAACGG
Source organism: Streptosporangium sp. NPDC006013 (assembly GCF_040614275.1). Taxonomy (NCBI): domain Bacteria; kingdom Bacillati; phylum Actinomycetota; class Actinomycetes; order Streptosporangiales; family Streptosporangiaceae; genus Streptosporangium; species Streptosporangium sp. NPDC006013. The sequence goes on along the minus strand of NZ_JBEXUE010000415.1, from coordinate 6,438 downwards.
GAGCACCCGGATGCCGTCGTCTCGATCTCGTGCGACGTGCTGCGCGAGTACCGCGAGTACGAGCGCTCGGTCACCACGCTGGTCGACGCCGCGGTCAAACCGACGATGCGCCGCTATATCGCCAACCTGGCCGAACGTCTGGAGGCGGCCGGCCAAGGAGGCGAGACGGGTGCCGCGCGTGCGGGCGAGGGCCTGCCGTTCTCCGTCATGAAGAGCAACGGCGGTGTGCTCTCCGCGGCCGAGGTGGTGCACCAGCCGATCACCACGGTGCTCTCCGGACCGGCCGCGGGCGCGCTCGGCGCCGCGCTGATCGCCGCCACCGCCGGGCACCCCTCGGTGATCACCCTGGACGGCGGCGGCACCTCCACCGACGTCGCGGTGGTCGTCGACGGGGAGCCGTCGCTGACCACCGAGGGCAGCATCGGCCGCTACCCCTGCAAGATCCCGATGATCGACATCGTGACCGTCGGCGCGGGCGGCGGCTCCATCGCGTGGATCTCCCCGGAGGGCACGCTGAAGGTCGGGCCCAAGTCCGCGGGGGCCGACCCGGGGCCGCTCTGCTACGGCCGGGGCGGCACCGAGGTCACCGTCACCGACGCGCACGTCTTCCTCGGCCGGGTTCCGGCGCACCTGCTCGGCGGGGAGATCCCGCTCGACGCCGACGCCGCCCGGCAGGGGATCGAGGCGCTCGCGGGCAAGATCGGACTGACTCCCGAACGGACCGCGGCGGGCATCCTGGAGATCAGCGCGTTCAACCAGTCGAACGCCATCCGCCAGATCACCGTCAAGCGCGGCCTGGACGTGCGCGACTTCCCCATGGTCGCCTTCGGCGGCTCGGGACCGCTACTGGTCTGCAGGCTCATCGACATCCTCGGCCTGCCCTCGGTGATCGTCCCGCCCGACCCCGGCAACGTCTCGGCGTTCGGGCTGCTCACCGTGGACGTCAAGAACGACTACGTGCGCACCTTCGTCACCCGCGACCTCTCGCTCGCGGCCGCCGCGGAGATCTTCGGTGAGCTGGAGGGACAGGCGGCCGCGGCCCTGGACCGCGAGGGTTTCGCCGGAGAGGCGCACGTCTACGCGCGAAGCGCCGACCTGCGCTACTACGGCCAGGCCTACGAGGTCAGGGTGATGGCCCCGGCCGGACCGCTGGACGAGGCGTGGCGGGCCGAGGTGCTGGACCGCTTCCACACCGAGCACCACAAGCTCTACGGGTACGGCTATCGTGACGATCCCCGGCACGGCGTCGAGTGGGTCAACCTCCGGGTCTCCGGTATCGGCCCGATCACCCGCCCCGCCATCGGACGCCGGCCGCACGGTACGAGCCGGCCCGAGCCGGTCGCCTTCCGCGAGGTCTGTTACGACGAGTGGGGCAGCACCCCGATCCACCGCCGCGCCGACCTGGTGGCCGGAGCGGAGATCAGCGGTCCCGCGGTCATCGAGGAGTACGGCTCCACCCTGCCGGTTCATCCCGGCTTCACCGCGACCATGGACGAGTTCGGAAACCTGGAGGTGCGCCGTGCAGCGAACGACAACGGCTGAATCGACGAGCGCGGCCGACCCGGTGCTGGTGGAGATCGTCGAGGGAACGCTCGCGTCCGTGGAGATGGAGGTCGAGACGGCCATCGCCCGTACCGCCCGCTCGCCCATGATCCGCGACGCGCACGACTTCCGCGCGGGCATCCACGACGTACGGCTGCGCAAGCTGACCGGCAGGTCCTACTCGGCGCTGGTCCAGCCGATCGTCAGGGACTTCCCGACCGCCGAGATGAAGCCCGGCGACGTGTTCTTCCACAACGACGTCTACCTGTCCGAGGGGGGCATCGGGCACCTGCCCGACCTGTGCGTGACGGTCCCGGTCTTCCACGGCGGGGAGGTCGTCGCCTTCGTACAGGCGTTCGGCCACCACGACGACATCGGCGGGGGTGTGCCCGGCTCCATGCCGAGCAACGCGCGCAGCGTGTTCGAGGAGGGGCTGATGGTCCCGCCGATCAAGCTGTGGGACGAGGGCGTGCCCAACCGGGCGGCGCTCACCATCATGACCCGGAACTCACGGATGCCCGACTCGCTGGCCGGAGACCTGGACGCCGAGTGCTCGGCCTGCCTGATGGGCGCGCGGCGGCTGGGCGAGCTGTTCGACCGGTACGGGCGCGAGGCGGTCGAGGCGTGCTTCGACGCGATCATTTCCAACACCACCGAGACGTTCCGCAGGGAGCTGCTGGCCAAGATCCCCGAGGGCACCCATGTGTGGGAGGACTACGCCGAGCACGACGGCGTGGACTCCCCCCGCCTGCACACCCAGCGGATGACCCTCACCGTCGATCATTCGGCCCAGGTGCCGCTGGTCATGGACTTCACCGGCACCTCACCGCAGGCCAAGGGGCCGATCAACCACGCGGGCGACTACGCCGACGGGGTGTTCCTGAAGAAGTGGCTGGCGCCGATCCTGCGCAACCTGGCCGACACCCCCGAGCGGATGGCCGAGCTGGACGTCAACGAGGGCGTCGTGCCCCTCATCGAGATGCGGTTCCCGGAGAAGGGCACCCTGCTCACCCCGATCTTCCCGGCCCCCACCAACGCCCGTACCTTCGTGATCCTGCGCCTGCTGGGCGTGCTGGCCGGGGTGCTGGCCAAGGCGACCGGCGGCCGGATGCCCGCCGACCAGGAGACCATCCGCTACACCGGCGTCTACGGCGACGGCCTCGACGGCACCCCGTACCTGATGCGCGAGGTCCTCGGCGGCGGCTCGGGCGGCCGGTGGTACGCGGACGGGGAGGACACCATCCACGTGGTGCCCGACTCGCGCAACATCCCGGTCGAGTTCGCCGAGTCCCGCTGGCCCTTCCGGGTCGAGCGGCTCGGCCTGGCCCGTGACTCCGGCGGTCCCGGCCTCTACCGGGGCGGTCTCGGCTACGACAAGCACCTGCGGATGCTCCGCGACGCCTCGTTCATGTCCATCGCCGACCGCTCGATCCTGTCCTGCTGGGGGGTGAACGGCGGCCGGGCCGGAAAACCCTTCGTCGTGGAGATCGACGGGAGGGAGATGGAGGGCCTGGTGGACGACTCGCCGGTCCGCGCGGGCGAGATCATCCGGGTCCGCACCACCGGCGGTGGCGGCTGGGGGTCCCCGCTGGATCGCGACCCCGCCCTGGTGGCCGCCGACGTCCGCGACGGCAAGGTCTCGGTGGACGGCGCCCGCGACGACTACGGGGTCATCCTGTCCGGCTCGCAGAACGATCTCCAGGTGGATGCCGAGGCCACCGAGATCCGCCGCGCGGAACTCCGCGCCCTGGTCACCGACGACGCGCCCTTCTTCGACCGGGGCCCTGGCTTCCCCTCCCTGTCGGGCGGGCTGCCGCACGCGGAGGTGGATCTCATATGACGCTCATGTGAAGCGAATCACCTCCGGCGGCGGAGGGTGCGGGTGACGGTGAGGCCGCCGAGGGCGAGGGCTCCGGTCAGCAGGATGCCGGTCTCGGTCCACTGGAAGCGCCAGAACCGGTCGACCGGGTGATGGTAGACCGCCTTGCGGTAGCCCTCGTCGATCAGGCACTCCTCCTCCAGTAGTTGTGCCCGTTCCGAACGGGCGTCCACCCCGGCGGGCGGAGGGCAGGCACCGGCGGGCGGCTCCGTGATCTCCTGGCCGGAGGGATCGATCCATGCTTCCCCGACCAGGGTGCCGCCGCCCTCGTAGAGCGCCGTCCAGCCGGTGGTAACCGTACGCACCGGTTCGGCGTAGGAGTCGCGGGAGAAGAAGACGGACGGGACGGTCAGGGCGACCAGCGCCACGGTCACCGCCATCGCGGCCAGGGTGCGCCGGAAGAACGTCCCGGCGGCGGCGCCCAGGACGAACGCGAACAGCCACCACGCGGCCGGGACGACGCCGATGATGGTGAACGTCCCGGGTTCCAGTGACTTGTCGCCGGTCACGTCGCGGAACACCGGCAGCCACGCGCTGATCATCGCCGACAGGAGCAGGGCGGCGGCCACGACCATGCCGCCGAGCAGGCAGAGTTTGGCCACGAGCCACCGCCGGGGGGAGACCGACTGGGTCCAGGCCAGCGCGCTGGTCCCGCGCTCGAACTCGGCCGCCAGCAGTGGCGCGCCCCAGAAGGCGCCGACCAGCGCGGACCCGACGATGGGAAGCAGGCCGAAGACCATGAAGACCGGGTGGTAGTAATCGTGGTAGATCGTCGAGTTCACGCCGGAGCACGCGGCGGCGGGGCCGGGGCAGCCGGGCGGGGCCTGGTCGGCGATGTAGGCGGTCGCCCGCAGGCCGGAGACGAGCAGCAGTACTCCCAGGGCGAGCAGCAGGCCGCAGGTCACCAGGATCTGCGCGCGATGCTGTCGCCAGGTCAGCCAGAGCAAGGAAAGATCCCTTCAGGTGGTACGCCCGGGTGATTCCATAAGAAAGGCCGTGCGAGCCCGGTGGTCCCGTACGGCGGAGGCAGGGTGGATCAGCGGGCGGAGGTCAGGGCCGGGCGGGGGAGGGCCGCGAGGTCCGGGGCGCGCAGATAGGCCAGCACCGTCTCCTCCAGGTTCACCGGGCGGGCGGTCCAGCGCGGGTCGAGCAGCGGAGTGCTGTCCCGGACGAGCAGGGTGGCCTGCCGCCCGGTCCCGCCCCGCGAGATCACCGGCAGCCGGGCGGTGAGCGCGTCGGCGCCCTCGGCGGGGCCGGTCAGCAGGCGGTGCCCGGCTATCAGCTCGTCGATGTCGCCGCTGACCTGAATCCGGCCCCCGTTGACCACCATCAGCCAGTCGCAGGTCCCCTCCAGCTCCGACACCACGTGCGAGGAGAGCAACACGGTCAGCCCCGTCTCGGCGACCGCCGCCATCAGGCCGCGCATCACGTCCTGGCGGGCCAGCGGGTCGAGGTCGGCCAGCGGCTCGTCCAGCACCAGCAGGTCCGGGCGCTTGGCCAGCGCGACGGTGAGCGCCACCTGCGTCTGCTGCCCGCCCGACAGCCTGCCGACCCTGCGGTCGAGAGGGATGTCCAGCTCCGCCAGCCGCCCCCTGGCCGCCGCGTCGTCCCACCGGGGATTGAGCCTGCGCCCGAACGTGAGCATCTCGGCCACGCTGAAGCCCGCGTACAACGGCTTGCCCTGCGCCACGAACGCGATCCGTTCCAGGTTCTCGTGCGCGGGCCTGCCGAAGACCCGCACGGTCCCCGTGGTCGGGGCGAGCAGGCCGACGGCCATGTGGAGCAGGGTCGACTTTCCCGCGCCGTTGGGACCCACCAGTGCGACCACCCGCCCGGACGGCACCACCGCCGAGCAGTCACGCAGCGCCCAGGTCCGCCGGTAACGCCTGCCCAGGGCCTCGGTCTCCAGGGCGGTCACGCGATCTCCTCGCGGGACTCGCGGGAGAAGTCGGTCAGGACGGAGGCGATCAGTGCCTCCAGATCCTCCAGGTCCAGGCCCGCCCGGCGGCCGTCGAGCACCCAGCGTGCCAGGTCGGCGCGCAACCGCGCGCGGTCGCCGATGGAGGTCTGGCCCAGTGACCGCTCCACGAACGTGCCCACTCCTGGTCGCCCGCTGACCAGACCCTCGCGCTCCAGCTCGCGGTAGGCCTTCAGCACCGTGTTGGGGTTGATCGCCAGCTGGTCCACGACCTCCCTGGCCGTCGGCAGCCGGTCGCCGGGTCGCAGCACGCCGAGCCGGAGCGCGTGCCGGACCTGGTGCACGAGCTGGAGGTAGGTCGCCACCCCCGACCCCCGGTCAAGGTGGAATTCGATCAACTTCCGCACCCTTTCACTAATTAATTAGTGAAAGGGTGCATGATGTGCCGGTGGACGTCAACCTCACCGGGAACATCGAGGTCGCGGCACTCCCGGAGCGGTCTCCCGTGGCCACGGTGAAGGAGGCGGTGTCGGCATGGGTGGCGGGCCGGTCGCCGGCGGCTCCGGTTCTCAGCTGTGGGCGGACAGATGAGTTCGTGCGCCGGGCCTTGGAGGTGGTAACTTTGAAGCAGTTGCGGTTGTGGTACCCATGAAACTCTGTGTGCACCTGAAAGGTCATCCGTCAGGTGCATTTTTGTTTTCCCGGTCATCTCCGGATGGGCTCATCGCGGCGACGCGGGATCCGCGCGGTGCGGATTCCGGCTCTGCCCCCTATCGAAGGAGAAGGTTATGGCTACGGGAACCGTGAAGTGGTTCAACTCGGAAAAGGGCTTCGGCTTCATCGAGCAGGACGGCGGCGGCGCCGACGTCTTCGCTCACTACTCCAACATCGCCGCCCAGGGCTACCGTGAGCTGCAGGAGGGCCAGAAGGTCTCCTTCGACGTCACGCAGGGTCAGAAGGGCCCGCAGGCCGAGAACATCGTTCCGGTCTGATGTAGCACCAGCATGAGCGACATCCGTACTTCGTCACAGGTCATCATGGCGCGAGCCCCCGCTCCTCCAGCGCCAGCTTGAGCGCCCGAAGCGCGTAATACGTGCGC
>NZ_JBEXUE010000414.1:0-8885 GCF_040614275.1 Streptosporangium sp. NPDC006013 | reverse complement strand
GCGGCGACGAGCAGGTCGTGGTGAGGGGTGATCTGCACGACTCGCCCCTTCTTGGCGGTGGTGCAGCGCTCACGCCGGGCTGCTGAGGCTCGGGCCGGACGAGCACGTGCTGGCCCTCAGCACGCACCACATCGTCACCGACGGCTGGTCCATGGGCGTGTTCGCCGAGGAGTTGAACGCGCTGTACGCCGCGGGGATCGCGGGCGAGCCGTCTCCGCTTCCGCCGTTGCCCCTGCGTTACGCCGACTTCGCCTCCTGGCAGCAGGACCGGGTGTCCGGTACGGCACTGGACGGCATGCTCGCCCACTGGCGCGAGCGACTCGACGGGCTCGCCCCGCTGGATCTGCCCACCGACCGGCTGCGGCCGCCGGTCAGGACCTCGGCGGGCGCGGCCCATGTCTTCGAGGTGCCCCCGGCCGTGCTGTCGCGGCTGAGGGAGACGAGCCGCGAGCACGGCGCCACCCTGTTCATGACCCTGGTCGCCGCCGTGCAGATCCTGCTCGCGCGCTACTCCGGGCAGCGGGACGTCGCGGTCGCCACCGCGACCAGCGGCCGTGGCCGGGTCGAGTTGGAGAGACTGATCGGTTTCTTCGTCAACACCCTGGTACTGCGCTGCCAGGTCGACGAGTCCCTGCCGTTCACCGCCTTCCTGGGCGAGACGCGCTCCACGGTCCTGGACGCCTTCGACAACGACGAGGTGCCCTTCCAGCGGCTCGTGGAGGTCCTGCGGCCCGAGCGCGACCCCAGCCGGCTCCCGCTCGCCGAGGTCGCGGTCAACCTGCAGAACGCGCCGCGCGGGGCCGTCGAGCTGCCCGGCGTCCGGGTGCAGGAGATCCGTCCGCCGGTGCTGGTCGCGCCCATGGACGTCTCGTTCGACTTCTACGAGCGTGACGGCGCGCTCGTCACCCACCTCGGATACAGCACGGACCTGTTCGACCCGGCCACCGCCGGGCGCATGGCCGGTCACCTGCTGACACTCCTGACCGCGATCGCGGACGACCCGGACCGGCCGATCGCCGACCTTCCCCTCCTGGACGCCGCGGAACACCGGCTGCTGACCGACACCTGGTGCGGCGAGGGCGGCGGCCCCGCGCCGCGCACGGTTCCCGAACTGTTCGCCGAGCAGGTCGCGGCCGACCCCTCGGCGGTCGCCGTCGTCCACGCCGGGCGGAGCCTCAGCTACGGCGAGCTGGACGAGCGGGCGGACCGGCTGGCCCGGCTGCTGGCCGGGCGGGGCGCGGGTCCCGAACGGATCGTGGCCGTGGCCGTCCCCCGGTCGGCCGAGACCGTCGTCGCGATCCTCGCCGTCCTGAAGAGCGGCGCCGCGTACCTGCCGCTGGATCTCGACCACCCGGCCGAGCGCGTCCGGACGATGGTGGAGGACGCCGCTCCCATCATCATCCTGACCACCACCGAGGTGGCGGAGCGGCTGCCGGGGGGCGTCCCCCTCGTCACGCTGGACGCGCCGGACACCGTGGCCCCGCTCGCCGGGCAACCCCGGACGCTCCGCTCCGACCCCGCGCATCCCGCCTACGTGATCTACACCTCCGGCTCCACCGGGCGCCCCAAGGCGGTCCTGGTGCCCCACACCGGCCTGTACGACATGGTGCTCACCCAGCGCGAGCGGCTGGGCGCGGGGCCGGGGACGCGGGTGCTGCAGTTCGCGTCCTTCAGCTTCGACGGGGCCTTCTGGGAGCTCATGCTCGCCCTGCTGTCCGGTGGCACGCTGGTGGTCGCCACCGCGGAGGAGCGGGCACCGGGAGCTCCGCTGGCCGAGCTCATCGGCTCCGAGCGTCTCACCCACCTCACCCTGCCCCCGACCGCGCTGACCGTGCTGCCCGCCGACGCCGTCCCCGAGGGGACGACCCTGGTCGTCGCGGGTGAGGCGTGCCCCCCGGGCCTGGTGCGGGACTGGTCGGCCGGACGGCGGATGTTCAACGGCTACGGGCCGACCGAGTCCACGATCGGCGCCACCATGACGCGGGCGCTGACTCCCGGCGACGCCCGCACCGGGACGGTGCCCATCGGCCGCCCGTTCCGCAGCGTCCGCGCCTACGTGCTGGACGACCGGCTGCGTCCGGCGCCCGTCGGCGTCCCCGGTGAGATCTATCTCGCCGGGCCCCGCCTGGCCCGCGGCTACCTGCGCCGTCCCGGATTGACCGGCGAGCGGTTCGTCGCCGACCCGTACGGCCCGCCGGGCACCCGCATGTACCGCACCGGCGACCGCGCGCGCTGGCTGCCGGGAGGCGAGCTGGAGTACGCGGGCCGCGCCGACGACCAGGTCAAGATCAGAGGTTTCCGGGTCGAGCTCGGCGAGGTCGAGGCCGTCATGTCCGGGCACCCCGCGGTGGACACGGCGGCGGCGGCCGTCAGCGGCGGTACCCGGGGTGACCTGCGCCTCGTCGGCTATCTCGTCCCCGCCGCCTCCGGCGGACCCGACCCGGCCCAGCTGCGCGCCTTCCTGCGGGCGAGACTGCCCGAGCACATGGTGCCCTCGGCGTTCGTCACGCTGGAACGCCTGCCGCTGACGGTCAACGGCAAGGTGGACCGGCGCGCGCTGCCCGAGCCCACCGGCGACCGCGAGGCCGGGACACGCTACGTCGAGCCCCGCACACCCGCGGAGAGGATCATCGCCGAGGTCTGGTCGGACCTGCTCGGTGTGGACCGGGTGGGCGTGGACGACAACTTCTTCGACCTCGGGGGCGACTCCATCCTGGGCCTGCGGGTCGTGGCCCGCGCCCGCGAGGCCGGGTTGCGCGTGACGGCCAGACAGACCTTCCTGCGCCAGACCGTCGCCGAACTGGCCGCGGAGGCGGTCGCCGAGGAACAGCCACGCGCCGAGCAGCGGGCGGTGTCGGGAGAGGTCCCGCTCACGCCCGTGCAGCACTGGTTCTTCGAGAACCTCGCCGACAGCGTCGACCGGTTCAACCAGGCGATGTTCGTCGAACTCGACGAGGAGCCCGACGAGGAGGCGTTGCGCGCCGCCCTGGCCGCGCTGCCCGCCCACCACGACGCCCTGCGCCTGCGCGCCGAGCACGACGGCGGGCGGTGGCGGCAGCACAACGCCGCCGCCGAGGACGGCGAGCCGCTGCGGCGGATCGACCTGTCCAAGATCGGTGCCGCCGACCGGGAGGCGCGGATGCGCGAGGAGATCCTGGCCGCGCAGCAGGGGTTCCGGCTGGACACCGGCCCGCTTTTCCGGGCGCTGCTCTTCGTGCTCGGCGACGCGCACCGCCCCCGGCTGTTCCTGACCGCCCACCACCTCGTGGTCGACGCCGTCTCCTGGCAGATCCTGCTGCCGGACCTGGAGACCGCCTACCGGCAGGCCGAGGCGGGCCAGGACATCCGGCTCCCCGCCAAGACGACCTCCTTCCTGGAGTGGGCCCACCGTCTCGCGGACCACGTGGCGGCGGGCGGCCTCGACCACGAGCTGGATCGCTGGACCCGCCTGGACGAGGTCGCGGCCGGGGCCGCCGCGCTGCCGGTGGACGTCGCCGGAGAGCACGGGACCGGCGGGCACGGCGGGCACGGCGGGCACATCGAGAACACTGTCGCGTCCACGCGTACCGTGACCGCGCGGCTGAGCGCGGAGAGCACCCGGGCGCTGCTGCGCGACGTGCCCGAGGTCTACCGAACCCAGATCAACGACGTGCTGCTCGCCGCGCTGGGCAGGGTGCTGTGCGAGTGGACCGGCGGCGACACCGCCCTCGTCGAGATGGAGGGCCACGGCCGCACCGACCTGTTCCCCGGCGTCGACCTGTCGCGGACCGTCGGCTGGTTCACCACGGTCTTTCCCGTCGCGCTGCGCCTCCCGGCCGCGCCCGGCTGGGGGGAGACGCTCAAGTCGGTCAAGGAGCAGCTTCGCGCGGTGCCGGGCCAGGGGCTGGGATACGGCGCGCTTCGCCATCTCGGCGCGCCCGGCGGCCGGCCGCCGGGCCGCGTTCCCCAGGTGGGGTTCAACTACCTCGGGCGCGTCGAGGCCGGATCCGGCGGCCGAGGCGGGCTGCTGCGCGGGCGGCTGCCCCACCCCGGCGCCGAGCGGAGCCCGGGGCAGAGCAGGCGGCACCTGCTTGAGATCACCGGGCTCGTCGACGGCGACGAGCTGGAGTTCCGCTGGACGTACTCGGCGGCCGTGCACCGCGGGGAGAGCGTCGAGGCGCTGGCGGAGCGGGTGATGTCGGCGCTGGCGGAGATCGTCGAGCACTGCGCGGAGCCGGGCGCGGGCGGCTGCACCCCCTCGGACTTCCCGCTCGCCGGGCTGGACCAGGCCACGGTGGACCGGCTGGCCGGCGACGGCAGGGGAATCGAGGACGTCTACCCGCTGACGCCCATGCAGCACGGCATGCTCTTCCACTCGCTGGCCGAGCCCGAGTCGGACATCTACGCCGGTCACTACTCGATGGTCCTGGAGGGGGTCGCCGATCCGGTGGCGCTGGCCGAGGCATGGCAGCGGGTCGTCGACCGCACGCCCGCCCTGCGTACGGCGGTGATCTGGGAGGGCGTCCCCGAGCCCGTGCAGGTGGTCCACCGCCGGGTGCGGCTCCCCGTCACCCACCACGACCTCCGGGACCTGCCGGAGGCCGAGCGGCGGCAGGCGGTGCGGCGGCTGTGGGAACGCCGGGCCGAGCGGCGGCTGGACCTGGCCGTCGCGCCGCTGGCCAGGCTGGACCTCGTGCGGCTGTCCGAGACCGAGGTGCGACTGCTGTGGGCGGCCCACCACATGACGCTGGACGGCTGGAGCTCCTCGCACGTGCTGTCGGAGGTGTTCGAACAGTACGCCGCCCTCACCACGGGGCGGACCGGCACGGTGACGCACCGCCCGCCCTACCGGGAGTACGTCGGGTGGCTGGCACGCCAGGACCAGGCCGAGGCGGAGCGGCACTGGCGGGGGGTGCTCGCGGGCATGACCGCGCCGACCCGGCTGCCGTTCGACAGGCCGGTGGCGCGGGCCCACGGGGCGCGTTCCTCCAGGGAGGTGCGGCTACGGCTGCCGGAGGAGCTGTCCGGGGCGCTGTACGAGTGCGCCAGGGACGCCCGGCTGACCGTCAACACCCTGTTGCAGGGCGCGTGGGCGCTGCTGCTCTCCCGCTACGCGGGGGAGCGGGACGTCTGCTTCGGCGCGACGGTCTCCGGCCGGCCGGCCGGGCTCGCCGGTTCGGAGTCGATCATCGGGCTCTTCGTCGACGTGGTGCCGGTCAGGACGGAGGTGGCCGGCACCGAGCGGGTGATGTCCTGGCTGCGGCGCCTGCAGGACGCGCAGGCCGCGTCCCGCGAGTACGAGTACCTGTCGATGGCGCGGATCCACGCGTGCGCCGAGGTGCCCAGGGGCACCAACCTGTTCGACAGCGTCGTGGTGTTCGAGAACTACCCGTACGACCCCGGCGCGGCGGCCAGGCACGGGCTGCGTGTGCGCGACCACCGGGGCGAGGAGCAGACCAACTACCCGCTCACGCTCACCGCCCACGCGGCACAGGAGCTGACCCTGGCGCTGGGGTACGACCCCGCCTCGTTCGACGAGCCGACGGTGGAACGCATGGCGGGGCACCTGGAGACGGTCCTCGCCGCGATCGTGTCCGCCCCCGAGAGCCCGGTGGCGGACCTGCCGGTGCTCACCGCGCCCGAGCGGGAGCGGTTCCTGGGGGAGTGGAACGGCCCCGCCGTGGAGTTCACGCCCGCCAGGTGCGTCCACGAGATCTTCACAGAGCAGGCCGGGCGCACCCCGGACGCCGTCGCCGTCAGCCACGGTGACGGCGAGCTCACCTTCGCCGGGCTGGAGGAGCGGGCCAACCGGCTGGCCCACCGCCTGGTGGAGCTGGGGGCGGCCCCCGGCGTGCCGGTGGGGGTGTGCGTCGAGCGCGGCGTGGACGCCGTGGTCGCGCTGCTGGGGGTGCTGAAGGCGGGAGGCGCCTTCGTGCCGCTCGATCCCGGCTACCCGCCCCGGATGCTGGCGACCATGCTGGAGGACGCGTCGGCCCCGGTCGTGGTGACCCAGCGGCGGCTGCTGGACCGGGTGGCCGGGTCCCCGGCGTCCTTCGTCTGCCTGGACCGGGACCGGGCCGTCCTCGACGGCCTGCCCGCGTCGCCGCCGGACGTCGCCGTGACCCCGGCGGACCTGGCCTACATCGTCTACACCTCGGGATCCACCGGCCGCCCGAAGGGGGTGATGGTCGAGCACCGCAACGTCCACCACATGGTGCGCGCCTGGGACGCCCGCTACGGACTGTCCGGGACGCGGCCTCGGTCCCTGTCGGTGTCGAGCCTCTCGGTGGACCTGTTCTTCGGCGACTTCCTGCTGTCGGCCCTGTTCGGCGGGACGATGGCGGTGTGCCCGGCCGAGGCGGTGGCGGACCCGCCCGCCCTGCTGGAGACGCTGGCCCGCACCCGGGCGGAGATCCTGGTGACGGTCCCGTCACTGGCCAGGGCCCTGGTCCAGGAGGCCGGGCGGCGCGGCGTGCGGCTGGATTCGCTGCGCGTCCTGATGGTCGGCTCGGAGGGCTGGCCGGCCGGCGACTCCGAGGAGGTGCTGCGCGGGGTGGGACCGGACACCGTGGTCGTCAACGCCTACGGCGCGACCGAGACGACCGTGGACTCCACGGTCTTCCAGCTGGGCGGCGATCCGGTGGGCGAGGCGGCGTTCGTCCCGATCGGACGGCCACTGGTCAACACCCGCGTCTACGTGCTGGACGGGGAGATGCGCCCGGTGCCGCTCGGCGTCGCCGGAGAGCTCTACATCGGCGGCGACGGGGTGGCGCGGGGCTACTGGAACCGTGCCGAGCTGTCCGCGGAGCGGTTCCTGACCGACCCGTTCGCGCCCGGTGCCGAGGACCGGATGTACCGGACGGGAGACCTGGTGCGCCGCCGCGCCGACGGGAACCTGGAGTTCATGGGACGGGTGGACGACCAGGTCAAGATCAGGGGATTCCGGGTGGAGCTGGGCGAGATCGAGTCGGCGCTGGCCCGCCACCCCCGCGTCGCCGCCGCCGCGGTCGCCGCCTGGGAGGACGCCCCCGGCCGCGTCCGGCTGACGGGCTACGTGGTGCCCGCGGGCGAGCCGGCGGACGCCCGGGAGCTGAAGGAGTTCCTCAGCGGGGTCCTGCCGGGACACGCCGTACCGTCGGGGTTCGTGACCCTGGAGGCGCTGCCGCTGAGCCCGAGCGGCACGCTGAACCGCCGCGCGCTGCCCGACCCCGGCAGGGGCGCCGACACCGGCACGGCGTACGTCGCCCCCCGCGACGCGACCGAACGCCTGCTGGCCGCGACCTGGGCCGAGGTGCTCGGAGTGGACGCCGCCCGGGTCGGGGTGCACGACAACTTCTTCGACCTCGGCGGCGACTCGATCCTCAGCATCCAGATCATCTCGCGGGTCCGGGCCGCGCTCGGCTCGGCGCCGCCGCCCAGGCAGCTCTTCGACACGCCGACCATCGCGACGCTCGCCCCCCTGCTCGGCGGCGCCGACCCGGGCGGCGGCCGGCGCGAGATCGAGGTGGTGGACCGCGACGACGACCTGCCGCTCTCCTTCGCCCAGCAGCGGCTGTGGTTCCTCGACGCGTTCGAACCCGGCGGCACCGGATACAACACGGCCCTCGCCCTGCGACTCCGCGGCGAGCTGGACGCCGGTGCGGCTCGGATCGCCCTGCGGCGGCTGGTAGGGCGGCACGAGTCGCTGCGCACCACGTTCGGCGACGTCGGGGGACGGGGCACGCAGACGATCCATCCCCCCTCCGAGGCGGCCTTCGAGGCGGCCTTCGAGACGGTGGACCTGGCGGGGACACCCGCGGGCGAGCGCGAGGCCGCGATGTGGCGGCGGCTCGAACAGGAGGCGTCGCACCCCTTCGACCTGCGGCGTGGCCCGCTGTTCCGGGCCGTGCTGATCCGCCTGGACGCCGCCGACCACGTGCTGGCGCTGCTCATGCACCACATCGTGACCGACGGGTGGTCGATGGGGGTGCTCACCGAGGACTTCGCCGCCTTCTACTCCGCCGAGACGCGCGGTGAGAAGCGCGGTGAGCGGCGCGAACCCGCGCCGCTCCCCATACGGTACGCAGACCACGCCGCCTGGCAGCGGGAGCACCTGGAGGGGCCGGCGCTCGACGGGCACATCGGCTACTGGAAGCGGCGGCTCGACGGGATCGCCCCGCTGGCACTGCCCGTGGACCGGCCGAGACCCGCCGTGCGCGCCTCCGCCGGCGCGACGCACACGGTGGAGATGCCGCCCGAGGTGGTGGACCGGCTGCGGACCGTGGCACGCAGGCACGACGCCACCCTGTTCATGGTGCTGGCCGCCGCCACGCAGCTGCTGCTCGCGCGCTACTGCGGCCAGCAGGACGTCGCGGTGGGCACGGCGACCTCGGGCCGCAACCGGGCCGAGCTGGAGGGGCTGGTCGGTTTCTTCGTCAACACCGTGGTGCTGCGCTCCCTGGTGGACGAGTCCTCGTCCTTTGGAAACCTGCTCTCCCAGGTTCGTGCGACGGTGCTTGACGCGTTCACCCACGACGACGTGCCGTTCGAGCGGCTGGTGGAGATCATGCGGCCCGAGCGGGACCCCAGCCGCACCCCTCTGGTCGAGGTCATGGTGGTGCTGGAGAACACCCCGGCGCGGGAGGAGGACCTGCCGGGGCTGCGCGCCGAGACGCTGCCCGTCACGAGCGGCGAGGTCAGCCACGACCTGATCGTGAACTTCTACGAGCACCGGGGCGCGCTGACCATGGCCGTCGCCTACAGCACCGGCCTGTTCGACGAGACCACGATCGAGCGCATGACCAGGCACCTGGTGATGCTGCTCGACGCCGTGGCGCAGGATCCGGAGCGCCGGTTGTCGGAGGTTCGCCTGCTGACCAGTGCCGAGCGCGAGCGGTCGCTGGTGAAGTGGAACGACACCGGCAGGG
>NZ_JBEXUE010000413.1:0-8929 GCF_040614275.1 Streptosporangium sp. NPDC006013 | reverse complement strand
CGACAAGGCCAACATCGACCAGTTCGACTTCTGACCGGCACCACCGGCACGGCCCACGCCCGGTGAGTCCGGGCGCGGGCCGCACCCGAGAAGGGCAATCCCATGCAGCGTGTCTGCTTCCTGCTGAAGGTGAGGCCGGAGCGTCTCCAGGAGTACCGCGAGCGCCATCGTGCCGTCTGGCCCGAGATGCTCGACGCCCTGAGCGCCACCGGCTGGCACAACTACTCGCTCTTCCTGCGCGAGGACGGGCTGCTGGTCGGCTATCTGGAGACCGAGGACTTCGAGGCGGCCCGCGAGGCCATGGCCGCGACAGAGGTCAACGCCCGATGGCAGGCCGAGATGGCGCCGTTCTTCGAGAGCCTCGACGGCCGCCCGGACGAGGGCATGGTCTCGCTCGAGGAGGTCTTCCACCTCAACTGATCGGGGAAGGATTCACCCCGGGCGCAGGCGATCGAGACCTCCTCATGGGCGTACGACGACTCGAAGACGCGGTTCGAGGGGAGCTGGTCGACTTCTGCATTGCCCAGCACACAAGCTGTCGACCACGTTGACCCGCGACAACCAGGCGCTCTACCTGGAAGATCTCGCCGTGTCCGCTCTGGTGCGCACCAGGCCGGCCAGGTCGGTGCACGACGCGGGCTGGTCACGGTTCGTGGGCATGCTGGACTACAAGGCGAGGCGGTACGGCAGGTACTTCGGCAAGATCGATCGCTGGTTTCCGTCGCCGAGGCTGTGCTCATCCTGTGGGAGCGTCGCCACCTCGATGCCGTTGGACGTCCGGTCTTGGGCCTGCCCGTGCGGGGCCGTCCACGACCGGGACGTCAACGCTGCGATCAACATTCTGGCCGCCGGGCAGGCGGACAGGCCAAACGACTGTGGAGCGTGGGTAAGACCGGGACCTGTTCCGGCATCGTGCGAAGAAGCGGTAACTCACCCGAGGTCGCGTACGACGTGGCAGGCGGGAATCGAGGCCTCCCGAGCGCATCTCCAGCGGCACGCACGCCACCTGGGCGGCGGGCGATTCGATCCCGGGCCGGCGTGACGCCGAGTCACCGGCCCGCGCCCTGCGGCTGTGACGGGCGTCGCCCATCCCGCGGTGGTGGCGGCGAGCGCGACCTTGACCACCGAGTTGTGGCCGGGAAATCGCACGTGGTCTCCGCGGCGTGCGCTCCTGCGTAATGGTGCGGGGTATTGGGCACTTCGCGTCATCGCATACTTACTGAGCGCCGAAGTCGCCGGTCGTGGAAAATCCATACTGTGTGTGTGGGAATTAAGGATGGCGGTCGTTTTGTGGTCGACCGTATTCGTGAATCACTCCCCCTCCCGAGTGCGGATCGTTCCCCGCGTGGGAAATCGGCCGGTGGGATCGAGAAAAGAGCAGGTGGGAGTCTGTGGGGACGGGTGTAGCGGATCTCCTGCGGGGCCGGCTCCCGGCAGTCCGTGCGATCGTGGCCCGCCTTCCGGCCTGCCCTCGCGTTCGTGCCCGCGGTGGAATCCGCGCCGTACGCCGACGATGTGAAATTCGTTCGGATTCACTCCGCGAAGAATCTTCAGGTGAAATCAGTGCCGATAGGTTGATCTTTGACCCATAATCACCGTCAAGAACATGCGAAACGTGAAAAGGGAGCGCTGCGTTGCACGGCAGAACCTCTCCGCTGTTCATCGGCCGGAAGCGGGAGCTCGACTTCCTCGGGGAGGCGTGGGGAGCGGCCAGCCGCCGCGACGCACGGATCGTGGGTGTCCGGGGGACGGCGGGAATCGGCAAGACCGAGCTGGTCGAGCGCTTCCTGCGAACCGTCCCCGGGGTGCGGACCGTGCGAGCCTTCGGCGACGAGGACGCGCTCGCCCATCCCTGGGGGGTGCTGGAACAGATCGCCGAGCAGCTGCCGACCCCGACGCTCGCCCGGACGCTGGCCGGGCAGGCCGAGGCCGCCTTCGTCGGCCAGGCCCTCGCGGCGGAGTTCGCCGCCGCGGACGCTCTGATCGTGGTCGTCGACGACGCGCACTGCGGCGACCGGCAGTCGATGACCGCGCTCCGCCTGGCGGCCCGGCGCCTGCGCAACGCCCAGGTCATGCTCCTGGTCGTCCACCAGGCTCCCGGGTACGCGCCGGGAGCGGCTCCGGACGCGCCACCCCTGGAACTCCACGAGGGCTGGGAGCGCATCTTCGACTCGCCGCAGGGGCGGCTGCTCCAGGTCGAGGGGCTCTCCGCCGACGATCTCGTACGGCTCGCCGTCGCGACAGGCCACGACGGGCTCACCCCCTCAGGAGCCAGGAGACTGCACGAGCACACCGACGGCAACGCGCAGCATTCGATCCTCCTGCTGGACCAGGTGGAGATGCACTCGATCAACTTCGGCAACGGCCCGCTGCCCGCCCCTCGCGGTATGACGCAGGCCGTCGTGGCGCGGCTGGCGTCGTGTGCCCGCCGCACCCGCGAGGTCGTGGGCGCGGCGGCGGTGCTCGGCCGCCGCTTCCGCCTGGCCGACCTGCGTGCGCTCTCCGGCGTCGCCGACGTCACCGTTCCTCTCACGGAGGCCGTCGGTGCCGGATTGGTCAAGGAGATCCCGGGGACGGCGGGGCAGGAGTTCGCCTTCACCACCCTGCTCGTCCGGGACCGCATCTACTACGACTCCGGCGTCGAGCGCCGCCGTGCCCTGCACCGTAACGCCGCCCTGCTGGGAGGTCCGGGCGCGCTCTGGCACGGGATCGCCGCCTCCGGTGGCGGTACGGACGGTGAGCTCGCCGCGCTGGCCCAGGGCGAGGCCCAGGCCCAGCTGTCTCGGGGCAGGCTGCCGCTGGCGGCCGTCTACGCCCGCCACGCCGCGGAACTGACCCCGCCGGGACCCGACCGTGTCGCCCGCGTGCTGACCGCCGCCGAGACCCTGCTGGTCTGCGGCGACGCCACCGTCGCCAGGCGTTACGAGAGCGAGGTCCTCGCCGCGCCGGCAGGCCCCTGGCGCGACTACGTCGCCGGTTACCAGGCCCTGATCTCCGGACGCGTCGCGGAGGCCAGGCTGCTGCTGGTCAAGGCACTGGGCGCGGCCGGGCACGACGGGGCGGAGAGCCCGCACGCGCCCGCGGACCTGCGGGCGCGCATCGCGGCCCAGCTGGCGATCATCGGCGTGGTCGAGATCTCCTACCCCGAGATGGTCGAGTACGGCACGGCGGCCGTCGCGGCGGGCAGCCGCGAGCCGTGGGTGCGGGCGTTCGCCTGGTTCGCCCAATCCCTGGGCTGGACCCTGGCCGGACGGGCCGAGGAGGCACTGTGGTCCCTGGCGGACGCCGACCTGCCGGGTTCGGCGGCCGGGCTGGACGGTCTGGTGGCCCGCGGCATGATCCGGCTGTGGACCGACGACCTCGACGGAGCCTCCGGCGACCTGCGTGACAGCGTCGCGCGGGCCACGCGCGGCGAGGCGCTGCGGGTGGGCCAGGCGCTCGGCTTCCTGGGCGAGGTCGAGTACCGGCGGGGCAGGCTCGACGACGCCGTCAGGTTCACCCGGCTCGCCGTCGGCGACGCCGAGGAGAACGAGCGGGTCTGGGACTACGCCCTCCTGCACTCCCTGGCGTGCTACCCCCGCGCGGCCAGGGGAGAGTGGGACCGGGCGCGCGAGCACGCCCGCCAGGCCGCGGAATGGGCGCCGATCGTCGAGAGCAGGGTGAGTCTCGCCTACGCGGCCGGCGCGCGGGCGGCGATCGCCCAGGCCCGGGGCGACGCCCAGCGGCTGCTCAGCGCGGCCGAGGCCATCGAGCTCCACTATGACTCGCTGGAGCCCGGTACCCACCTGTTCGGCCCGGTCGGTGCCGACGCGCTCTCCCTGCTCGGCCGGCTCGACGAGGCGGACGTCGCCCTGGGCGCCTTCGCCGACAGGGCCGCCTCCAGCGGGCGCCGCTCAACGCTGATGTCCATCGCCAGGGTGCGGGCCCAGATCGCCGCCGCCCGCGGTGACCACGCGCGTGCCGTACGGGACTGTGAGGAGGCCTTCGCCCTGGCCGGAGAGGTGGGTCTGCCGATCGAGGCCGGCCGGATCGACCTGGTGACGACGCGCTCCCTGCACGCCCGGGGGCGTCATGCCGAGGCGGAGCGGGCGCTGCGGCGGGCGCTGGCCACCTTCAACCGCACCGGTGCCGCCGCCTACGCCGACCTCGCCCTGAAGACGGCGGGGGAGCTCAGGCTGTCGGTGGACGGTCCCAGCGCGGCCTTCGGCAGCCTCACCGGGGCCGAGCGCGAGGTCGTGGCGATGGTCTGCGAGGGCATGACCACCCGTCAGATCGCGCAGCGGCGCTCGGTGACGATCAGCACCGTGGAGACACAGCTGAACCGCGTCTACGCCAAGCTGAACGTCACCAGCAGGATCGAGCTCCGCGCCGTCCTGTCCGACCCCGGCGAGTAACCGGGGAGCGGCCTCCCCAGGCCGGCGTACGGAGAAGCAGGGCGTGTCGAAGCCCGCCGGGCGATCCGTAGGGGTGTCACCCGGATGCCTTCCGCCTCTCCCGCGACTACCGTGAGCGCCTGCCAGAGCGCCAGGAGAGCGGCGCCGCCGACGGGAGGCCGGAATGCGGTTGACCATAGACGTCCAGAGGACCGCTACCGGTCACATCGCCGGGACCATCGAGGCCGAGGGGGCCGAGCCGCCTCTCCCCTTCCACGGGGTCATCGAGCTGGTCACCCTCCTGGAGAACCATCTGGACGGGTGACCGCGCGGGTGATCGCCACCGCACACCCTCCGCTGCCGGAGAGAGCCGTTCACGGAACGTCATGCCAAGGGGAGAGCATCAGATGGGTTCCATGTACCACCCCGGGAGGGATCGCCGGCGGCTTGGCCGGCCGGCGACGGGCCGCGCGGGCCACCGGCCGTGGGGCGTGCCGGTCGCACCGGCCGTGCAGGCCGGGCCGGTTGGGACGGTTGGGACGGTTGGGACGGTTGGGACGGCCGGGTGAACGCCACCCTGACGGCCTTCGTACCGCCGACCGAGAGCGGCCGTGACCTGCTGGACAACTGGGTACGGCCGATCTGTGCGAGGCTGGGGATCGGTCTGGTGGTCGCGCCTCCCGGCATCGGCGGGGCCGTCGCGCTCGCGGCGCGGCGGACGTCGACCTTCGTCGTGTGGGACTGCTCGGTCGAGGGTTCCGAGGACGTCTACGCGGCCTTCGACACGCGCGCCAAGCTCGACCCCGGCAGCATCGTCCTCAGCCGCAGCCCGTTGCCCCGCAACGTACTGACCCGTGCCAGCCACGCTCCCGTCCACGGCGAGACCCTGGAGAACCCGGCGCTGGGCGAGTGGCTGGAGCGGCACCTGCGCCGCGCGCTGGGGGCGGACCGGGCGCCGTCGCCGCGCTCACCGGGGCACTACTGGATGTTCGACAACCCGGCCGACTACTTTCTCAGCTTCCACGACGGCGGGCGCAGGGAGGCGGAGGAGTGGCGTGCCACCTTCGAGAAGGCCCACGCGGTCACCGTGCGAATGGTGCCGCCCCGCGAGTACTCCTACCCGGCCGAGGTGGTCACGCGGCAGCAGATGTGGGAAGGCGTGGCACGGCTGATGTACGAGATCATCGCGACCGGCAGGGCCATCGTCCATCCCGCTCCCGACTACTTCACGTCGTTCTGGACGGTGAGCGAACTGCTGGCCACGCTGTGGCTGCTGCCACGCGGCTCCACGCCACCCATGATCACCTCTGCGCACGTCGCCCGGCCCTCGGGCGCCATCCGGCGACTGGAACACCTGACCGCCCGTACCGTCCTGGGCGTCCCCCGCCTGGGTGACGCCCACGCGGATCGCTTCGCCAGGCTCATCAACAACTCCGATCCGATCACCACTGCTCCGGAGGTCCGCGGGCGAACAGCGGGCGGAGGGAGGATCGTCGCCGGAACGGTCAGGCACGTCGGCAGGCACGATCCGGAACTCGCCGGCCCGCGGTTCTGGGAGGAGATGCGGGTGCCCTGCCCGATCTGCGCCCCGAAGAGCGGAGCCGCCGCAGAGGTCGACTGGGATCGGCACATGGATCTGGCGTGGGATGAGCGGGGGGTGGACCACTACGGCTACTTCACCGCCCGGCGCGAGGACCTCGGCACCGGAAGGATCCGCTGCCCGGGGTGCCGAACCCCCCTGCGGCTCGTCAACGAGCATGGCGTCCGCACGCTCTGGACGCCGATCTCGGAGACGGAGCCGGACCGGAACCGGCCGGTCATCCGGCGTGATCCCATCTGGCAGGTGCTGCCGGACGACCGGCGGGGCGCCGAGTCGCTCTCCAGGAAGAGGGCCGACCCCCTCCGCGGCCTCAGGGACAGAGGATTCCCGGCCGAAGCAAGGTGGGTCCCGGCGCACAGCTCCGCCTAGCGGCAGAGAGATCCTGAACCTGTGGTGTTCGGCTGATCCGGCGCGGACTCGCCGCGGAGAGGCCACGAGCCCATGACGGGGGTCGACGTCCCGCGCGGGGCCGGACCCGTGCGCGGGGCGGGTGGCTCACGCGCGGGCCGGGGAACGGATACGAACGGGCGGATTCGCGCGGGCGGCCGAGGTCTCGGGGAGAGCCCCTCGTCAGGTGAAGCATCCCCGCACGCCCTGGCGCGCGCCCCGGTTGAAGGCGCTCAGGCGCTGGGAGGCGCTGCCGTGGTCGCTCACGTCGGTCCAGGGGGTGTCGTCGGCGTGCTGCCGCAGGGCCGCCGCGATCTCCTGGGTGTCGCCGGTCTCGAAGAACAGGATGCCGTCCTCGGCGGCTCCGAAAAGGGTCGCCCCGGCGAGGCAGTCGGCCTGGAGTTCGAGTCGTGGTGACAGCAGCTTCCGTGGAATGCGGGCCTGGACGGCGTGGCCCCATTCGTGCGCGATGATCAGATAGACCCAGGCGTCCCCCTGCCGGTATCCCATTCGCATCAGGTCGACGTCCCACGCGATGAAGTCGTAGGGCGGCCAGCAGTACAGGGCGTTGTCATCGGGGAGGGGGTACCCCTGGCATCTCGGCGCGTTGCTCCGCGCGCCGTCGTACCCGCCGAGAACGCGCGGGGGTGAATACCAGCCGGGGAAGAACTCGGACCAGTGCGTTGCCCAGAAACGATTGACGACGTACTGGGCGCTGCGAATGTCCTGGTTGATGTCGTCGAGGTTTCTCGCGGTGGAGGCGCTCAGCGGGGCGTGCCCACTCGCGGTGGCGGTCGCGGTCCCGGTCCCGGTGAGACCCGCGATCAGAACGCCGGTGAGCAACGAGACGAGTGCGAGACGAGTGATTCTCCATCGTGAAGCGGCCATGGGCTTCTCCCCTGTCACTGGCGGCCACATGCCGGATTTAAGGGTTTATTATTCGAAGGCTTTTCGCGGCAGAGTCACCATATGAGACAAGGTAATAGGGGAGAAGTGTTATCGCGAGATCGCATGAAATATCGGGGTAATTCGCCATAGGAGTTGGCGGGATTAGAGGCGCGTCGTAATCGACGTGAAGCAGGAGCGACGGCATGGTGCTCCCGTGGCGAGGCTCCGGAGGCGGCCCCGGCAGGCCGCCGGTGAAGCTCGGTGAGATTCGCGCGCTAGCCCGCTGGGGGAGTGGAGCTCTCCCGGACGACGAGGTCGGTGGAGAGTTCGACCCGGCGGGGTTCGGGAGCCTCGCCGCGGGAGATGCCCAGTGCCATGCGGGTGGCGAGGAAGGCCATCTCCTCCAGGGGCTGGCGGACCGTGGTGAGCGGTGGCCAGGCGGACCGGGAAAGGGGCAGGTCGTCGAAGCCGACGACGCTCAGGTCGTCGGGGACGCGCAGTCCGCGCTGCCTGGCGGCCTCGAAGACGCCAAAGGCCTGCAGATCGCTGCCGGCGAAGATGGCGGTCGGGCGGTCGGGCAGCGAGAGCAGGGCGTGACCGTGGTCGTGGCCGGAGCCGACGAGGAAGTCGCCGTGCAGGATCAGCGCGGGATCGACCTCGACGCCCGCGGTCTCCAGCGCGGCACGGTAGCCGTCTATGCGGGCGCGGCTGCACAGCACGTCGGGGGGACCACCGATCATGCCGATCCGACGGTGGCCCAGTTCCAGCAGGTGCCGGGTCGCGTTCAGGCCGCCCTGCCAGTTGGTCGCGCCCACCGACGCCACGCCCGGGGCCGGCTCGCCCTCGGGGTCGACGACCACGAAGGGGATCGAGCGGGTGTTGAGCTGGCCGTACTGCTGAGCCGAGAGCCGGGAGCCAATGATGATCACGCCGTCGGTACGGCGGGCCGCCAGCCGGTCGAGCCAGTCACGACCGGGGCCGGCGTGGGTGTGCAGGACGGAGATCACGATGCTGGCCTCGGCCTCCGCGGCCGCGCTCTCGGCCCCGCGGATGAGCTCCATCGCCCACGGGCTCTCCAGCTCGGCAAAGATCAGGTCTACCAGGCCGACGGGGCCGTCGGCGCCGGTGGCACGGCGGACGTAGCCGTGCTTGTGAAGGAGCCGTTCGACTCGCCTGCGGGTCTCCGGCGACACCTCGGACCTGCCGTTGATCACCTTGGAGACCGTGGGCGCGGAGACCCCGGCCTCCTGGGCGATGCGGGCGATCGTCACCCGAGGCTTACCTGACATGCTTGGCAGCATATCCGAAACCTTTCGGAGTGTCGCTCCACGCCTGAGGAGTGCTCGTAGTCCTTTTGATCGAGCTTCTTCTGGGTACGTCGCGCGCGTTTTGATATTCCGTACTCGGTTTGGGCCTGGAAAATTTTTGTGATCGGCAGAAATATTCATGGCCGCTGTGTCCAGGCATGACGCGGAAGGCGTCGGGGGACTTCACAAGCGGTACTACTACACCTCACGCGGGGGTGGTGGCGGCGGAGTTCCTGGAGCACACCGCGGAGGAGCAGGAGCACGCGGACAGGCTCGCCCAGCGCATCGTCCAGCTCGGCGGCGAGCCGGATTTCAACCCCGAGACGCTGACCGCCGCGGCGCCGCACAGGTGTGGGGCGCCCGAAAGGGGGTGG
>NZ_JBEXUE010000412.1:0-8951 GCF_040614275.1 Streptosporangium sp. NPDC006013 | reverse complement strand
GCGACGGCCCTGACCCTGGGGTTGTGCGCGGCCCCGGCCCGCGCGGCCTACGAGTACCCCTTCCGTGATCCCTCGCTCCCGCTGAGCCAGCGCGTCGACGACCTGCTCGGCCGGCTCACCCAGGCCGAGAAGATCTCCTGGCTCCACCAGTACCAGCCCGCGGTGGACCGCCTGGGCATCGGGCTGTTCAAGACCGGCACCGAGGCGCTGCACGGCGTCGCCTGGTCCACCGACATCGACAACGGCGGCAGCGTGGTGACCGCCGAGGGGACCGTGTTCCCGCAGGCCGTCGGCCTGGCCAGCACCTGGAATCCCGACCTGATCAAGAAGGTCGGCGCCGCCGTCGGTGACGAGGCCAGGGGATATCACGCGGAGAACCCCCGGCTGTGGGGCCTGCAGCTCTGGGCGCCGGTGGTCAACCTGCTCCGCGACCCCCGCTGGGGCCGCAACGAGGAGGGCTACTCCGAGGACCCGCTGCTCACCGGCGCGATCTCCACCGCGTACGGCTCGGGCATCCAGGGCGACGACCCGGACCACCTGCGGGCGGCCCCGGTGCTCAAGCACTTCCTGGCCAACAACAACGAGGTCCGCCGTGACACGACCTCCTCCAGCCTGCGCCCGCGCGTCCTCAACGAGTACGACGTCCCGGCGTTCAAGACCGCGCTGCAGGCGGGCGCGGCCACCGGCGTGATGACCGCCTACAACCTGATCAACGGGCGGCCCGCCACGGTCACCGACCTCAACTCCACGGTCAGGACCTGGACCGACAGGCCGCTGTTCAACGTCTCCGACGCCGGCGGGCCCAACAACCTCACCGGCTCCCAGGGCTACTTCGCCACCCAGGCCGAGGCCGCCGCCGCCATGCTCAAGGCGGGCGTGGAGAGCTTCACGGTGAACGACACCAATGCCGCCCCGACGGTGGCCGCGGTCAACGAGGCGCTGACGCGAGGGCTGCTGACCCAGGCCGACATCGACACCGCGGTACGCAACATCCTCGGCATCCGGTTCCGGCTCGGCGAGTTCGACCCGGACGGCGGGCCGTACGGGAAGATCAGCAAGGACGTGGTCGACAGCCCCGCGCACCGCGCGCTGGCCCGGCGGACCGCGGCCGAGGCGGCGGTGCTGCTGAAGAACTCCGGGAAGACCCTGCCGCTCAGCCCCGCCAAGAAGGTCGCGGTGGTCGGCCCGCTGGCCGACACCCTCTACACCGACTGGTACTCCGGCAGGCTGCCCTACAAGGTCACCCCGCTCGCCGGGATCAGGGCGCGGTCCGCCGCCGCCGTCACCAGCGAGGGCGTCGACCGGATCGCGCTGAAGTCCGGCGGCAGGTACCTCACCGCGGGCACCGGGGCCGGTGCCGACCTGAAGCTCTCGGCGACCACCGCGGGCGCGACCGAGCAGTTCGACGTCTTCGACTGGGGCCAGGGGATCGTCACCCTGCGCAGCGTCGCCAACGGCAAGTACGTCAGCCGGGCGAACTGGTCCACCCTGGTCAACAACCAGGAGCAGCCCACCGGCTGGTTCGTCCAGGAGCAGTTCAAGCTGGAGGCGCAGGCCGACGGCACGACGCTGCTGCGCTACGCCGGCTACGAGACCGCCTACGACTGGTTCGGCCCGAACAAGTACGTCAAGGCCGCGGCCGACGGCACGCTCAGCCTGACCACAGCCGAGGACGCCACCCGCTTCGAGAAGGAGACCGTGCGCAGCGGGATCGCCGAGGCGGTCGCGGCGGCGAAGGGCGCCGACACGGCGGTGGTCGTGGTCGGCAGCATGCCGTTCATCAACGGCCGTGAGGACCACGACCGGACCGACCTCGGTCTCGCCGAGGGACAGCGGGCGCTGGTGGAGGCGGTGCACGCCGCCAACCCGAACACCGTGGTCGTGCTGGAGAACAGCTACCCGACCACGATCGACCGGCTGCAGGAGAAGGTCCCGGCGATCCTGTGGACCACGCACGCCGGAGCCGAGACCGGCAACGCGCTGGCCGACCTGCTGTACGGCGACGCCAACCCGGCCGGACGCCTCACCCAGACCTGGCCCAGGGCCGGTGCCACCCTGCCGGACATCCTCGACTACGACATCGTCAAGACCGGCGCGACCTACCTGTACTCCAAGGCCAAGCCGCTGTACGCCTTCGGCCACGGCCTGAGCTACACCACGTTCGGCTACCAGGGTCTCAAGGCCACCGCCAGGAGCGGCGGGTACGAGGTGAGCGTCAAGGTGACCAACACCGGCTCGCGCGCGGGCGACGAGGTGGTCCAGCTCTACACCCACCAGCACGCCTCCCGGGTGGAGCAGCCGGTCAAGCAACTGCGCGGCTTCCAGCGGGTGCGGCTGGCCCCGGGGGAGTCGAAGACGGTGAAGTTCTCGCTCAAGACCGCGGACCTGGCCCTGTGGGACGTGACCAGGGGTCGCTTCGCGGTGGAGCCGTCCACCCACGACGTCATGGTCGGCTCGTCCTCGGACGCCATCCGGCAGCGCGTGACCGTACGGGTGGACGGCGAGCGGATCGGTCCCCGCGATCTCACCCAGCCCACCCGCGCCGCCGACTTCGACGACTACGCGGGGGTCGAGCTGGTCGACGAGACCAAGGTCCGCGGTGACGCGGTCGGCGCCTCGGCGGGCGAGTGGATCGCCTTCAAGGACGTGGACTTCCGGGCCGGGGTCACCGGCGTGCGGCTCGGGGTCGCGGCGGGTGCCGCCTCCTCGGTCGAGATCCGGCTCGGTTCCCCGACCGGCAGGCTCGCCGGGACCGTGCCGGTGGCCGCCACCGGCGGGATCTACTCCTGGGCCACCGCCGCTGCCCCCGTCACCGGCGTACGGGGTAAGCAGGACGTCTACCTGGTCTTCAGGGGCGCCCTGCGGGTGAAGGACGTGACCTTCACCCGCTGACCCGGCTCCGGCTCCGGCTACGGCCCGCTCCCCGAGGGGAGCGGGCCGTACGTGGTTGAAAGCGGTTTTCCGGGTACGGGCGCTGAAAAGGGAAGCATCGGCCCAGGTAGCGCGTTGTGGCCGTTTCGAACCGTGATTTCGATCAATTCTGAGGAGAACACCATGACGAGTACGGAACGTCCCGCCGAGGCGTCGGGCCAGTTCGCCATCGGGGGCGACCTCACGGTCAACCGCCTGGGGTACGGGGCGATGCAGCTCACCGGAAAGGGCGTGTGGGGAGAGCCGAGCGACCCCGAGGAGGCGGTCCGCGTGCTGCGCCGCGCCGTCGAGCTGGGCGTCAACTTCATCGACACCGCCGACTCCTACGGCCCGTTCGTCTCCGAGCTGCTGATCAAGAAGGCGCTGCACCCCTACCCCGAGGACCTGGTCATCGCGACCAAGGCGGGGCTCACCCGGTCGGGCCCCGACGACTGGCGCCCGGTCGGCCGCCCCGAGTACCTGCGCCAGCAGGCCGAGCTGAGCCTGCGCCACCTCGGCGTGGAGCGGATCGACCTGTTCCAGCTGCACCGCATCGACGCGAAGGTGCCCCTGGCCGACCAGGTCGGGGAGCTCGCCCTGCTGCAGCAGGAGGGCAAGATCCGGCACATCGGCCTCAGCGAGGTCAGCGTCGAGCAGGTCGAGGAGGCGGGCAGGTTCGCGAGGATCGTCTCGGTGCAGAACCTCTACAACCTCGCCCAGCGCGACGCCGAGCCGCTGCTGGAGTACTCCGAGGCCAACGGCATCGGCTTCATCCCGTGGTTCCCGCTCGCCACCGGCAAGCTGGCCGAGGAGGGCGGCCCGCTCGCCGAGGCGGCCAGGGCACACGGCGCCACCCCGTCCCAGCTCGCCCTGGCCTGGCTGCTGAAGCGCTCCCCGGTGATGCTCCCCATCCCCGGCACCTCGAAGGTCGCCCACCTGGAGGACAACATCGCCGCCGCAGGCGTCGAACTGACCGACGACGAGTTCGCGGTCCTGTCCAAGGGGGCCTGAGAGACGGACGCCGCCCGTCCCCGATGACCACGACGGGCGGCTCCGTTCAGCAGCACGCGATGCGACGATCGCCTGATGCTCAGACGGCCAGAGCGCGGCGCCGTGCTTGACGGCTCTCATGAATCAGCGTGGGGACGGGGCCGAGTGTGGCATGGCCCGCAGGAACATGTCACCGAAGCCGCATGCGCAGTCGTGCGAGGACCGCTCGGCGCACCGGGCCATTCCGTCGGTGACACCGCGCTGCAAATGAAGCCACAGAGATTTACAAGTGGGGACCAGTAGGTTCCCGGCATGAGAAAACGATCTTCCACCCTCGCCGTCCTGGCCGTCGCCGCCGTACTCGCCGCTCCCGCCACAGCCTCGGCCACAGCGGGATTTTCGGCGGCAGGGATTTCCTCCGGCGCGCCGGCTTCGGGGATCAACGCCTTCTCCTTCCAGGGCATGAATCTGAAGATTCCCGCCGGCTGGAGGGTGCACCGTAACGGGAACAGCGCCGTAGTGGTGACCGGAAAGTGCAAGAGGCCAGAACCCTTCGCCCCGAACTGCCAGGGGTTCTGGGTGTTCGGCGCAAAGGCGATCACCAAGGTCCCGGTCGGGGGTGGTTTCATCACTTACACCGGCAAGGAGCAGTTCTATCCCTTCAGTGGCATAGTGCCCTGTCCGTTCAACGCCAAGACCAGTTGGTTCCCTGGTGAGAAGGCCACCTCGACAGGTCTGCACCAGGTCGGACGCGGCCACAAGGCGAAGTACACCGCCTGGCCCAACCAGTGCGTGACGAACAACGGCGGACGGCGGACGGCGAGCTTCACCCAGCGGGAGTGGTTCCTGCCCTCGTCGAAGATTCTGGTGGTGGACGTCTGGAACACACCGGGGCTGTCGAACGTGCTCAAGCGCGCCACCTGGAGCTGACCGTGAATCAAGTGCCGGACCGGGGCGTCCGGCACTCCCAGTGCGCCGGGCCGTTTGATCGGTAGCCCCCATCCCCGGTTTCCACGTCCGGCGCGACAAGGTCAGGCACACGGACAACAGTGAGAAGAGAGATCTTGACGACTTCCGGAAACGACCAGGCCGGGGTCTTCGCCATGACCCGGCTGTTCTCGATCGTGCATCTTCGCCTATCGCTTCTGATGTCCCTCGGCGTCACGGTGGTGATGGTCGCGGGTTTGCGGATCATGTTCAGTGACTGGGAGCAGGGCCCCGGCGCTGCCTGGCTCATCTCCCTCGGCATACCGGCCGGGGCACTGCTGGTGCTCTGGCTCATCTTGGCGGTGATGCTGCGGCCGCAGGTGTACCTGCGGGACATGAACCAGATGCTGGCCGGCCAGAGTTGGGCGCACTGGCACTACGACGAGGCCGACTGGAAGGCCGCGAACGACATCGAGAGGCGCCGTGATCGGCGAAACTCGTACACGACCTTGCTGGTCATGATGGCCATCGGTCTGGTGAGCGTGGTAGTCGGGTTCGCCACGAGCGATGACACGGCCATTTTCGCCGGTGCGTTGATCACCGCCATAGGGCTCGTGGGCATGGCGATCGCGACAACCACCACCCTGATGACGCGCAGCCGCCCGCAGGGCGAGATCTACATCAGCCCGCTCGGTGTCTACCGTCTGCCGGGCGGGTATGCGGTGCTGTACTCGCCCGGTGTCAGGCTGCACGAAGTGGATTTCGTCGAGGCCAACGATGAGATCCCCGCATTCCTGAGGTTCACCGGGATGGTGCAGGGCAGGTTCGGGGAAACATTGTCGAAGCTCGCCGACGTCGCGGTGCCCTCCGGAGGTGAGGGCGAGGCGCGGGCGTTGGTCCAGCGCTTCCAGACTGAAGTACTCAAATCGCGCTGACGGGTCTTGCCTCCGGCAAGCTCGCCACCACCATATGTCGATGTACGACCGGCTCGGTTCGTCCCGGTGGTCGCTGCCTGCTGGGAAGGTCTCATCGTGACGATTCAGATAGCGGTTTGCGGTCCGCGTGACTGCACCGGCGAGGATGAGTCCAATGCCCGCGAGATCGGCCGGCTGCTGGCGGAGCGCGGCGCGGTGGTGATCTGCGGTGGTTACACGGGAGTCATGGCCGCCGTGGCGTCCGGCGCCCGCTCGGCGGGCGGGACGGTGGTCGGCATCCTGTCCCGAGCGGACCGGGAGCACGCCAATCCGGACCTTTCCATCGTGATCCCGACCGGCGTCGGGGAGGCGCGAAACAACATCATCGTCAACTCGGGTGATGCTGTGATCGTCGTCGGTGGATCGTGGGGCACCTTGTCGGAACTGGCGCTCGCGATGCGCCACGGCCGCGCCCCAGTGGTCCAGCTCGGCGGCTGGCGGCTGCTCGACCGTGCGGGGCATCCGGTCGCCGGTGTCAGGTACGTCTCGTCCCCGGAGGAGGCGCTGGCGGCCACCGGGCTCTGGCCTGACCACT
Source organism: Streptosporangium sp. NPDC006013 (assembly GCF_040614275.1). Lineage (NCBI taxonomy): Bacteria > Bacillati > Actinomycetota > Actinomycetes > Streptosporangiales > Streptosporangiaceae > Streptosporangium > Streptosporangium sp. NPDC006013. The sequence goes on along the minus strand of NZ_JBEXUE010000412.1, from coordinate 2,615 downwards.
GACTCCTTTGGACACTGCCCGGCCGGGCCGGGCAGTGTCCAAAGGAAGGGCCCACGCTCACGCCCCGCTGTGCTCCGTCGGCCAGGTCGCCGATCGCGGGGAACGAGCCACCGCGGCCGGGGTGTTCCCGTGGGCCAAGTCCGCGTCGTGGCACCTGTCGGTACGGAAACCGTGGACGAGGTCAGCCGCGGGCGCGGTTGACGGCGGTGGAGACCGCCAGCGGGATGGCCAGCAGGCCCAGCAGGGTGAGCTGGGTCGTTCTCGCTTCCAGGCCTCCGCATTCCGTGGGGTCGTCGCCGAACCAGGGGATCAGCGTCCCGATGGGCGCCCCGCAACTTCCGACCGGCCACAGGACCAGCGCCAGGATCAGCGCGAAGAGCAGGACCAGCCATTGCTGCGCGCCGGACGACTCCAGTTCGGGCTCGAAGCGGCGGCGCCACTGGCCGTAGGCCCAGAAGTAGAACGCGAGCGCGAGCAGGCTGAAGATCACCGGGAACGCGTCGGGGCGCTCCCGGGCCAGCACGAGGTGCGCCGCGGCCACCGCCACCAGGACGGCGGTGAACCACCAGGCCAGGTGCCAGGGCACCGTCCACGGGCCGATCCGCGCCCACCCGGTCGCCTTCTCACCGCCGTCGCCCCTGTTTCGCATGGCGACGAGCATGGCTCATGCCGCTTGTGGGCGACTTGGAACCGGATAGGGCAGCGACCAACTCGCGGGCGAGACGGACTGGGAACCGCGTCATCGCGATGTGCCGATCCGTCGCCGGTCCTGCTGAGGCCCGAACATCGCCTGGTGTGCTTCATCGGAGTACTAAGCCGATGCCAAAGCGCATACAAGTCAATTCCAAGAGTGCTGTCCAACTATGCACTTGACGAGGAGAAAGCAGGCGGGAAGACGTTTTCCCAGCTCAGGGATCTTCTCGTGGGGGCCGGCGTCATTCTTTCACGGAAAAAGCCACCGGGAGAAACGAGAGGCAGCACGTACGGATCGGCGCGCAGTGGTCCCATTCGAAATCGAGAATCACTTCGACCATGAACCCAAATGGGCGCCCGAGCCGTCAGACGACCGGCTTTACCGGCCGTGCCCCGCTCCCCGAACGTGCCTGGCACCGCAGCGGACGCGTACCGCGGCCTGGCCCCCTTCCGGAGTGCGGCGGAAAAGACACTCGCGGCCCATGCCACCGGGCAGCCGTCACGCACAGAAGTAAAGAGGACCAACGTGAGTGTTCATGCATTCGACATGCTGTGCCGCGCCGTGGAAGAAACGGACGCGGGCCGCACTGACACCGCCCGGCGCTGGCTGGACAAGCTACGCGGCCTGATCGCCCCCGAGAAAGTGGGCGATGACTTCCTCTACCTGCTCTACCACGACGCCTTGGCCCGTCGGCTCGGCACTCACCAGGATGAGCGGGACAATCTGTATCTGTGCCGTTTCGAGCGGCCGCAAATCGAGTTGTTCGACCTGGTGGCCGAACACCTGCCGGTGGTGATTCTGGCCGGTCGTATCGGCGGTGCGCTGCTCGCCGGTCACCTCGCCGGGCGGGACACGGCCACCCTGATGTCGGTGGGCATCGGCTCGGGAGGCCAGGAGGCGGCGGTGCTCGCCGCGCTCGCGAATCGCGGCCAGGCCCCCGGGCGGCTGACGGTGATCGGGGTGGACCCCGCAGTGGGCAGCCTCCACCAGGCCGAACGATCCATCCGCGACACTCGTGTCCCGCTGGACTTCCATCAGGTGCCCCGCTTCGCCGAGCACATGACCGACGAGGACTGGGAGCTGGTGCGCCGAGCACCACGCCCGCTGGTGGTGAACGCCGCATTCGCGCTGCACCACCTGCGGGACACCGCGTCCGGCGCCGACGAGAGGAACACGTTCCTGGCGAAACTGCGCGATGCGGAGCCGGACGGCGTAGTACTGTGCGAGCCGGACTCCGATCATCATCGGGTGGCACTGCCCGAGCGATTCCACAACTCGTGGCGGCACTTCCACTCCGTCTTCCGGCTGATAGACGCGCTGGACATCTCGGTCGCCGACCGTAACGCGATGAAGCTGTTCTTCCGGCGTGAGGTGGTCGACATCGTCGGCACGGCGGACGACGAGGAGCGCTACGAACGTCACGAGCCGGCCGGGACATGGCTCGCGCGACTGCGCGAGGCCGGTTTCCGGCCGATGCCCGCACCCGCGGAGTCGGTGTCGGAACCGATCCCTCCCGCTTTCATCCGCCAGGATCCGGACAGTGTGCGCATCGGATTCGACGGCGAGTCGCTCCTGTCCGTCATCCACGCGGTGCCGGCGCACGGGTAGGTGACGGCCGACCGGCACGGGCCGGCAGGTCCGTGCCGGTTGCGGGCGATGTGCGGCCTACTTCCGGGCCTGGCTACGGGCCGGGATCCGGTCGCGGCGGCGATCCCGGCCGGTGTCCGCGGCCGGTGACGACCTGGTCCGTGACCCGCTCCTGGGCGCCCAGGCGGCGGGACACCACACCGAGCAGCCACCCCCCGGAGAAGTAACCGAACCTCCGGCCCGGCGCCGCAGGAAGGCGAGCAGTTCGGCCAGCCGCTGATCGTCGCCTCCGCCCGTCGGCGGCCCGGGGAAAGGCTCGTCCGGCGTCTCCTCG
>NZ_JBEXUE010000411.1:0-8959 GCF_040614275.1 Streptosporangium sp. NPDC006013 | reverse complement strand
GCGGAAGCGGTTGACGGAGATCGGCTACGGGCCTGATCAGGTTCTGCCCTCGCGGCACCCGCTACGACGCCGACCCCGCCTTGCCCTCGCTGAAGCTGGCCGCCAGGCAGGGCGCGCACGCCGAGGTATGGACGATCTTGCGCCACTTCCTGGCCGTCTTCCTCCCGAGGGAGGGCGAGCGGGCCCAGCGTCTGCACACCGACGCCGTCGTGCTGGCCGCCGACATCGCCACGTGGGCCGGCGCGCGGGGCGAGATCCCCGAGGTGGCCGCCCACGCGAAGAAGCGCGGTTCGACCTCGCTGACCCGGGCCTGCCGGAGCCTTCACCAGTTCCTGACCCGGGAGGCCTGATCGGCTCAGCGGCGGCGGAAGGGGCGGCGGCCTGCCGGGCTTGGTCTGCCTCGCCCCGGTCGTCGTCGCCGTGGGCCACGATGCTGAGGAGTTCGCGCAGGTGGAGGATGGGACCAGGCCGATGAGCGCCATCGAGGAGCGCCTTTCGTTCGTCAGACGTGTTGCTCTGGGTAGGGGGCCCGGTAATATCGGCGGAATTTTCAACGGATATGCAGGTCAGAGCTCCCTTAAGGACCCTCGGGCACGGCTTGGAAGGCGAGCAGCTGATCTGCATATCCGTTGTTTCCTGCGTCGTTACTACTGGGACCCCATGTTGGCCGGACAAAGAGTGGTATTACTTTGAGTTACCGGGCCATCCAATTGCGTCACGGAAAGGCGTAGCCGCGAGGGGCCGATCCGGTGCGCAGTCGGCCGTCTGCCGGCCCGACGAAGCACCGTTCCGTCAGGACGCGACGTCACCAACAGCGCCGGGGCCGTGCGCGCCGGTCTCCGCAGGAGGAGAGTCTGTGATCTCGAAGAGCAAGAAGAACGCCCGTTCCATGGCCGTGGCACTCGCCGCAGCCGCCGCCTTCACCGTCACCATCCCGGGCGGCACCGCCTTCGCCATCGACCACGTCCAATGCGTTGGTGGCGAGAACTTCCTGAAGATCTGGTCGCACCTCGACGGCCGCCAGAGCGTCGACTGCTACGCCAACGGCGGAAAGACCGACTTCGGCGGATGGTGGGTCGACCGGATCTCCACGGGCAACAACGACCTGATCTACTACGACGCCAACGGCGACTCGGTGAAGATCGAGCGCTGGCACGACATCACCTTCCCGAACCACCCTCCGAAGGTCGTCGCCATCCAGATCGTGTGACACGTTGACATCCGGCCGGTCACGTCCCGCAGGCGTGACCGGCGGCGGGCAGTGCGACAGGCCGGCCAGGGCGAGACCGGCAGGCACCATGGGATGCGGGTGGGCCACCTGCCGGGGCGTCGAGGCAGTCCGCCGGTTCCGCACACGACTCCCGCGACCAACCAAGAAGGCTCGGCTCAGGCGCATACAGGAACCGTAGCCTCCGCCGCGGAGGCACAGCGCGACGTCGGGAGCGGGCACAGCCGCGGCAAGGTCGTGATCAACATCAGCTGAACGCACACGCTGTACCGGCCTCGGCGGGGTGGAGCAAGGTGTTCGGTGACGGCGGCGATGAGTCAATCGTCCACTGTCCTGATCGCGGGTCGTGCGCCGGAAGCGTCGCCTTCTGACTCATATGCGTTGGCGTCGCACTCCTCGAGCGGGCTAGCGTTGCTTCCGTCATGCGCCAGGAGGATATGCCCTGTCTGCGCCTGTGAGTCAGCAGATTGGAGATGCGGGATGACTTCTCAGCTTGTCGCGCTCTGCTTCGATGCGAACGACCCGCTCCGTCTCGCGCGCTTCTGGGCCGGAGTCCTGGGCTGGGAGATGGCCAACGACCCCCACGATGGCATCACGCTCCTGCCGAGCGATGACACCGGGTTCCGGATCCGATGTCTTCCGACCCAGGAGAAGAAGACCGGCCAGAACCGGATGCACTTCGATCTGACGAGCACGTCCCTGGAGGACCAGCAGCAGACGGTGGCGAGGTCGCTCGGACTCGGTGCGCGGCACATCGACATCGGGCAACGCCCGGAGGAGGGTCATGTGGTGCTCGCCGACCCCGAAGGCAATGAGTTCTGCGTCATCGGGCCGGGCAACAACTTCCTTGCTGACTGCGGATTCATCGGAGCGCTTGCGTGCGACGGTTCGCAGGAGGTCGGGTACTTCTGGAGCGAGGCGCTGGGCTGGCCGTTGGTCTGGGACCAGGACCAAGAGACCGCGATCCGCTCGCCCCACGGCGGTCCGAAGATCACGTGGGGCGGTCCGCCACTGATGCCGAAGACAGGGAAGAACAGGCTGCACTTCGACCTCGCTCCATCTGTGCACGGTGATCAGCAAGCGGAGGTCGACCGTCTCGTCTCCCTCGGAGCGACTCGAGTCGACATCGGCCGGCGCGGGGTCAGTCGGGTGGTGATGGCCGATCCCGATGGCAATGAGTTCTGCGTGTCGCCCCCCCGATAGCGTGACCGGACCCGGGGGGGCGGCGCGCCTCCGATCCACCCCGCGGCACGGTGTGATGCCGGCGGCGCCGCGGTTCGTGACTCACGCTGCCCGGTAAAAGGCCGACACGACGGTCGCATTCGAGGTCGAGCACTCTTGCCAACACATAACCGTTTCTGGCTATCATCGCCATATGACGATTGATAGTGATGCTGGCCGATGCGTGAACGCCGACATCGCCGCGGGCATCCCGCCGGCGGCGGCGCTGTTCCACTCGCTGGCTGATGAGACCCGGCTGAAGATCGTGCAACGTCTGGCCCGAGGCGAGGCCCGGGTGGTGGACCTGACCGAACAGCTCGGCCTGGCCCAGTCCACGGTCTCCAAGCACCTGGCCTGCCTGCGCGATTGCGGGCTGGTCGACTACCGGGCTGAGGGCCGCCAGTCGTTCTACGCGCTGACCCGGCCCGAGCTGATGGACCTGCTGGGCGCGGCCGAGCAGCTGCTGGCCGCCACCGGTCACTCCGTCACGCTCTGCCCCGTCTCCGGCCCCGGCAGCCTCGACCGCGACGCCGACCTGCCCGCTGGAGGCACGATCGCATGACCGCGCTGAATCTGCCCGGCCTCGGGCCCACGCCGGCCCGCCGTACCGTACTGCGCCGCCGTATCCGGCTGCTGGTGGCCGCGACCATCACCTACAACGTGATCGAAGCCGTCGTGGCCATCACCGCCGGCACCCTCGCCTCCTCGGCCGCGCTGATCGGCTTCGGCCTGGACTCCATCGTCGAGGTCGCCTCGGCCGCCGCGGTCGCCTGGCAGTTCTCGGCCACCGACCACGAGCGGCGGGAGAAGGTGGCGTTGCGGGTCATCGCGCTCTCGTTCTTCGTGCTGGCCGCCTACGTCACCGTCGACGCCGTACGCGCCCTGGCCGGGGCCGGCGAGGCCGAGCACTCCACGCCCGGCCTGATCCTGGCGGGCTTGTCGCTGGTGATCATGCCGTTCCTGTCGGCCGCCCAACGCCGTGCCGGCCGTGAACTCGGCTCGGCTTCGGCGGTGGCCGACTCCAAGCAGACGCTGCTGTGCACTTACCTGTCCGCCGTGCTGCTCGTGGGCCTGGCGCTCAACAGTGCCTTCGGCTGGTCGTGGGCCGACCCGATCGCCGCCCTGGTCATCGCGGCCGTCGCGGTCAAGGAAGGCCGCGAGGCCTGGCGCGGCGACACCTGCTGTGCCGTCCCCACCGCCACCGTCATCGGCGGGTCAGGCGCCTCGGCCGGATGCGCGGATGGCTGCTGCACCGCTGAGAAGGAGCACGATCGATGATCGGCCGCCCGATGCCCGCCCGTGTGCGGGCCGCCTACCGCGCCGAGATGAACGCCGCCCGCGCCACCGGAGACGCTGCGGCGCGCTGGCGGCATCTGGAACGGGCCCACATCATCTCCCAGCCGTGGCCCTGGCCCCACACCCGCAACCACCTGGCGATGTTCGTCCTGGCCATCGCCCAGCGCGACCGCCGCGAAGCGTTCGGCCAGGTGGTGCGTATCATCGTGGCCGCGCCCGGCTCGGCACTGGGCCGCTACCCCGAAGGCAACACCGGCCGCGCCCGTGTCGGCCTCACCCAGCCCATGCCCCTGCCCGCCGACCTGGCCGAGCTCCTGACTGCCAGGTAAGGTCCGCGCCCGCTGACCTGCTGTCGCCCCGGGAGGGCCCCGATGACTGTTCGCCGCCAGTTCGCCCTGGCTCCCGCGGTTGCGAGCAAACCCGATGTCGGTGACGTGGGCGGCCTGCAGGAGCCGGCCCGGCGGATCGCCTGCGGCCAGGCCTGGACACCCGGAGCCGGCCCGTGCGGTCACGGCGCTGTTCGGCCGGCAGGCCGTCGGCCGGAACGCCGAGCACAGGCCGGCCGCTTCGACCCCGTGACCGACGCGCCGGCCGCCGACACCCCCGCCGACACCTCCGCCGAGGTCGCAACGGCCACGGTGGACGAGCAGGAAGGCGGCCGGCGGTGACCGGGGTGTGGGGATGGGACCTGCTGATCGGCATCGCGGTCGCGCTGCTGGTCACCTGGCTGGCGCTGCTTGTGGTACTGGCCATCGTGCGGCCGCGCGGCGGCCTGCTGCGTGAGGCGCTGCGGCTGCTGCCGGACGTGCTGCGGCTGATCCGCCGCCTGGCCGCCGACCGCAACCTACCGCGCGGCGTGCGGGTACGACTGGCGCTGCTGCTGGCCTACCTGGCCTTCCCCCTCGATCTGGTACCCGACTTCATCCCCGTGCTCGGCTATGCCGACGACGCCATCATCGTGGTCGCCGTACTGCGCTCGGTGGTCCGCCGCGCCGGACTGCAGGCCGTACGCCGGCACTGGCCCGGTACCGACGACGGCTTCGCCGCGCTGTCACGGCTGACCGGACTCGACACGCCACCCGCAACCCCCTGACACGCCACGACCGCCGCAGGCCGGGCCCCGCGGCGGCGACCTGACGAGCTTTGCGGCACCTGCCATGCCCACTCCTTCCGGACGACCCGCAACCGTGATCTACTCCTGGTTGCCCGGCCCGACCGCGGTGGAGTCCTCGCCGAGAGACAGCAGTTGAGCGTCTGGTCGTTGTCAGTGGACATCCGTCCATCCCGGTTACCTCGGGCGGCCTGGCATGGTTATGACGACTTGAAGTGCCCCACCCGGGCGGCTTGAGCTGGACCCGTCTCGGACCGGTGATGTGATCCCAGACCGACATGTCGGCTTGTAGTGGCCTCACCTTTAGAGTTGCGGTGTCAGGCTCGACCTGCTGGATCACGCGCGCCGCGGCAAGGGGGAGTTGGTGGCGCTCACCAAAGTCGAGCTGTTCGACCAAACCCGCCGGGATTCGTGGCGTGCAGGGCTGGGGATCCGGGCGCTGGCCCGCAAGTACGGAGTGCACCGGCGATTGGTCCGCGAGGCACTGACGCGGCCCGAAGCGACACCACGTAAGACGCCACAACGCCGGTCTTCGCAGTTGGAGCCGTGTACGTGGAGCAGCGTGTGGACGCGGTGGTCTACCGGCGGCTCGACGAGCTGTTCCGGGACGGGCACCGGCGGGGGCTGCTACCGGCGCCACCTGAGCCGCTGAGTGAGATCACCCGTGGCGCGTTGGAGCGGCTGCTCGCCTCGCAGTTGCCGCGCGAACTCGACTGGGCCTCGGCCGATCTGCTGCGGGCGACCGTCGACACCGTGCTCTACGGGGCGATCCGCTCAGCACACCCCGGCGTCGACGATGAACGACTCCGGGCGGTCATGTCGACGGCCCGCGATGATGAGCAGGAGGTGGGACCGTGTTTGGGGCAACCGGCAGGGTGGCATTGGTGACAGGGGCCAGCAGCGGAATCGGTGCGGCCACCGCGCGCCTTCTGGCCGCGCGAGGGATGCGCGTGGTGGTCAACTACCTCCGCAGCGGCACGGCAGCCGCGGAGGTCGTGGCCGGCATCGAGACCGCAGGCGGCCAGGCCATGGCCGTGCAGGCCGACGTGCGCGAGGCAGTGGCGGTCGAGAGCATGATCGAGCAGGTCCAGGCGGTATGGGGCGGCATCGACGTGCTCGTGCACAACGCGCTCACCCCGTATGTGATCAAGCCGTTCCAGGAGATGACGTGGGAAGAACTGGGCGGCAAGCTCGACGACGAGATGCGTGCGGCGTTCGCGGTCACCAAAGCCGTCCTGCCCGCCATGACCGAACAGGGCTGGGGACGCATCATCTATCTCGGTACCGGCCTCAGCCGCCGACCCCGGGAGGGCATGATCGCACTGGGCACGGCCAAGGCCGCACTGGCGCAGTTCGCCCGGTACCTCGCCCAGGAACTGGGCCCGCGGGGCATCACGGTCAACGTCGTCGAGCCCGGCCCGGTGGAGGACACCCGCATGGCGGATGTGTTCGACGAGGAGCACAAGCAGCGGCAGGTGGCCGCTACCCCCCTGGGCCGCCTGGCACACCCGGGCGACGTCGCCCAAGCGGTCGCCTTCTACGCCAGCGAGGACAACGCCTTCATGACCGGCACCACGGCCGCGGTCAACGGCGGGATGTCCATGTACTGACGCCCCGCTGTCCTCCGCACGTGGAGCCATACCGTCCCGGTCCGGCCGGACCGCATCCGGAACACCGTCACCTCAGCACCATGGGCCGCAGCAGCCGGGCCCGCGGCACGCGCGGGCGCACGGCGGTGACACGATCAAGGAAAACGTTCATGTACACGATCGATCTCGCCTACGTCGGGCGGGGCCTGCACGAGGAACTGGTCGCCTACATCGCCGACCAGCAGGGCTACTACGCCGACGAGGGCGTCCACGTCGCGCTGCGCGACGGCTGCTCCTGGGACGAGGAGCGGCTGCGCCACGGCGCCACCATCGGGCTCGGCCGGGCGCTGCTGTCCCGACTGGCCGACGGCATCCCCTGGGTCGCACTCAATGTCAACACCCACCGCCCGCTGTTCTGGTTCCTCGCCCTCCCTGGCCTGACCTCCCTGGCCGACCTGGCCGGCCGGCGGCTGGCGGTACACGCCCCCCACACCGCACCCGGGTGCTTCGCCCGGATCGTGCTGCGCCAGGCCGGCCTCGACCCGGACCGCGACATCCACACCATCGTCCGCCCGCCCGGTGACTACGGCATGGACCTGCGCTGGCTGCACGATGGCAGGATCGACGCCGCCCTGGTCGGCAGCACCATGGCACCGGAGGCGATAGCCGCCGAGCACGGCTGGCAGGTGCCGGCCTGGGTCGGCGACCACTTCCAGATCCCCACCGTAGGCGTGGCCGTCGACCCCACCTACATCCACCCGGACGACCCCGCGGTCCAGGCCGTCGTACGAGCCCACCGGCGCGCCCTGCAGGTGATCCACAACGAACCCGACACCACGGTGCGGCACATCCAGACGTTCCTCGGCCGACACACCGCAGACGAAGCCCGAGCCCACTACGAGACGTTCATCGCACCGTATTTCACCACCGACGGCCAAGCCGACCTCACCGTCGGCGCCACCGCGATCACCGCGGTCGCCGCCGAACTCGGCGTCCCCGCCACCGTCACCGCAGCCGAGTTCTACCGCACCGCACCCTCGCTACGACCTGTCCTTGATGATCCGTCCTCTCCCGTTTCATGATCCGCAAGTGGTTCAGCGAAAGCCGCCGGCTCCGCCCACGACCGCCGCATCCCGGCGGTGAGGACGTCCACGTCCGCGCACCTCCGGCGGTCGGCGATCACCCATGTCCGCCGTTCGAAAGCGCAGGTGCTCACGTTGCGGCCGCGCCCGAGCCGACAGTCCTCCGCTGTCTGGATATCTCATATCTCCGGTGTACAGCCAGGGAAATCGAGAGCCATGACCGGCCCGTCCCGAACGCGACCTCTGCCTTTCAAGATCAGCATAAGCGACCGTTAAGGATGGTTAAGGCTTCTTAAGCGCCCGCGGATTATCGGCGGCGCGAAAGGTCTCATCGGCGGTGAACCGGCGAAATGGAACCCCGGCCTCCAGCGCCCAGGTGAGCACGGTCGTGACCGGCTGCTGCTTTGTGGCGAACGGCATCCGGCCTGCCGGAAACAGCGTCTTCCGTCCCGGTCGTTTCGGTGATCGACGAAAGTTGAGCCAAGAGTCGGGAACACCTTGTCATCCCAGTCGAAAGTGGTTCATAAGTGCCCGCCACGATGCTGTCCCGGTACGACGAATTCGCCGTACCGGCACGGACACAGAGCGCGATCCTGGTCGAGGAAGAGGACGAAGTGAGCGGTGATGTGGTCGGCACCGAGGCAGACACCACTCGGTGTGCCGATGAACTCGACGTACCGGCAGGTCCGCGACGGAGACGGCACGTTGCTCGGCCTGTGACGAGATCGGGCCGGCGACACGAGGTGTCGGCGGTTACCGTGGTGGCGGGGCGGCACGGCCCTGCCCCGGAGACATGGACGCCGCTCCTGGAGCTCGACATCCTGCGTCCGACTCACCGCACCCGTTCACGCGCCGCACGGTAGGCGAGTGGTCCCCCGCGCGGAAAGTTCCCGCCCGCGCCGATGAAGCGGCACGGCAGGCACCACACCGAGTCCGACCACGCAGACTCCGCCGGATGGACCGGCAGTTACAGAGACCGCCGCAGTATCGGTGGAGGCCCTCCCCAACAAAAGGAGAAGAGCAATGGAACTCGACATCAACTCCCTGGACATGCTTCCCAGCAAGATGGAGGCCCCTCTGTATCCATGCAAAACCACCTGCGTTACTCTCGTCTCCGCGATCACGGTCACGATCACCATCGCCTGACGTTCACTGCAGGAGCGGCCGGACCGGACGCTCGCGGCAGGTGAGCGGTCGAAAGCGCGTCGCCTCGGCTGCGGAGGCATTCGTCGCGGGTAGGCGGCGGCCGGGGCGACACGCGGTGAACGCCTGACCTTTGAAGTCCTGCGCCGATGAGGGGCGCGGGGCTGAATCGGTTCGGCTTCGGACCACGATCGACCTGATTCTGCCGCGGCCGTGCATAGACCGCCTGAGAGACGAGGTCGAGCATCCCGCGCCGGATTCGATGGGACGGCGTGGCGTCCCATCGAAT
>NZ_JBEXUE010000410.1:0-9017 GCF_040614275.1 Streptosporangium sp. NPDC006013 | reverse complement strand
TGGAATATCCCGAGCTGGGCATGGAGGCCGTCTGGAAGATCGAGGTCGAGGACTTCCCCGCCTTCATCGCTCAAAAAGTAGCTTTATATGACGGTCGGCTACTCAGTGTCTTTCGGGTTGGCAGGGCTCAGCCAGGGCTTGCTGCCAGAGGCGGATCACTGCGTGCACGTGGCCGGTGGCGTCGCGGTCGGCCGGGGGGTCGAGTAGGGCGCCGTGCAGTTGCGCCTCGATGCCCTGGACGGCCAGCAGGGCGTTCAGTTCGGGATTGGGGCCGCCGGCTCCCAGGCGGCGCAGTTCGCCCGCCAGCGCATGGGCGATCTGCTGTTCGGCTTGCCGGAAGCGGGTGACCAGGCCGGGGGTGCGGGGGGCTTGGTCGAACAGCAGCCGGTGTAGGTCAGGCCGGTCGGTATGCAAAGCGGCCACGCACCCCACCAGGTCGGCGAGGAGGTCAGGCAGGGGCGGGCGATGCTCGGCGGCACGGGCGAACACCTGGATGACCTGTTCGGCGCTCTGCGTCAGGTAGTGCTCGGCCAGCGCGACCAGCAGCGCGTCCTTGTTCGGGAAGTACTGATACAGCGATCCGATGGACACCCCGGCGCGTTCGGCGATCTTGTTGGTGGTGGTGTCGGCGTAGCCGTGGCGCTGGAAAAGCTGAGCCGCCGCCTCCAGGATCGCCGCGACCGTCTCGCGGGAGCGCTGCTGGCGGGGGTGTTTACGGGGCGTGAGCACGTGCCTCCAATGCGAGTACCGAAAACTGAGAATAGCTCGCATTATTGAACGGCGGGCTGGTCGCCCCACCTGCTCCCTGCTTTCCCCCTCTCTGAACGGAGATGTCTTCGTGCTGCCCGACCTCCTGGCCTACGGCGCCCGGATCCTGCCCGGCCTGTTGCTGATCGGCGCCTGCTTCGCGCCGGCGCGCGGCGAGCGCGACCCGCTGCTGCGCATCATGGTGCTCATCTTCGGCTTCGTCCTGATCAGGGACGCGATGACACCGCTGGGGTTCTGGCGGCTGGGCGCCGCGGGGGCGATTCCGTGGCTGCGCTTCACCGACCAGGCGGGGATCCTGCTGCTGTTCGGCCTCGGCACGCTGGCACTGACCGCGGGGGTGCTGCGCCTGGACGGCGGGCTTCGCTCCTTGGTGCGCTGGGGCCGGTTCACTCCGGTCACGGTCAGCTGGGGCGTCGTCGGCGGCGTGCTGGCCGCCGGCCCGGTCCTGCTGCTGTCGCTACTGACGCCGATGGCGGAGCGGGGCGGAGCGGTCGCCGTCACGTTGCTGCCGGTGCTGCTGGCCTTCAGCCTGATGGGCAACCTCGCCGAGGAGGTGCTGTTTCGCGGGTTCCTTCAGGGACGGCTGGAACAGCACACCGGCGCCATCCGTGCGGTGCTGCTGTCGGCTCTGTTGTTCGCCGCCTGCCACGTCTTCCTGGCCTCGACGGTCACTGACGTCGGCTGGCCGCTGCTGGCCTTCACCCTGTACGAGGGGCTGATCTGCGCTTTCCTGCGACTGCGCAGCGGCGTGATCGCCGCCGCCCTCGCGCACGGAATCGCGATCTTCCTGCTGGCCGGCGCGCTGGTCTGAGCCGCCGAAGACGCCGAGCCGGGCCCCGGCGGTGAGCGCTCTCAGAAATGAGCGATTGTGTGAGGCCAGGGACCCCCTCGTTCGGCGAGGCGTTCAGGGGTCCCGGTAGTATCGGCGAAATTTTCAACGGATACGCAGGTCAGAGCTCCCTTAAGGACCTTCGGGCACAGCCTGGAAGGTGGGCCGCCGACCTGCTTATCCGTTGTTTCCTGCGTCGTTACTACTGGGACCCCATCTTGGTGCAATCGCACCGCCGACGGCCCCGACTTCATGTTCCTGCACGAAGCACTCCCGGGTGACGTGATGGAGGGTTGCTGGAACATTGATTTGAAAGCTCCGGAGGCCTGTGAATGGGACTCGCCGAAGGCACCTCCACCCTGGCGCCCGCGCAAATACGTAAAACGGCGCCCGTCACCGTCGGCCTGCTCATGGGCGTCTGGGTGATCGACTACGTCGATCGGGTGATGATGGCCGTCGCGTTGCTGTTCATCGGCGAGGAGTTCGCGCTCACCAAGACCGAGCAAGGCTGGCTGATCACCGCCTTCTCCCTGGTCTATCTGCTGTGCCAGGTGCCGGGCGGCATCCTCGCCGACAAGTTCGGCGCCCGCCGCCAACTCATGGTCTCTCTGCTGCTCTGGTCGGTCTTCACCGCCCTCACCGGTATCGCCTGGGGTCTGGCATCCCTCCTCGTCATCCGTGCTCTCTTCGGCGTCGGCCAGGGCCTCTTTCCCGGCGCATCCTTCAAGGCCATCGCGGAACGCACCACCACCCCCGCCGTCCGCGCCACCGCCGCCGGTGCCATGCTCGCCTCCAACCAGCTCGGTGCCGGCGTCGCCCCGCTCATCGTCGCGCTGATCGTGCCCCAGCGCCCTGAACAGTTCAGCCTCAGAAAGAAGGAGCTCGCATGACGACATACGATCTGGTCCTCGCCCGCGGCCGGGTCATCGACCCCGAGACCGGTCTGGACGCCGTACGCGACGTCGGAGTCAACGGCGGGGTCATCCAGGCCGTCTCCGACCAGCCACTCGACGGCGTCACCACCGTCGACGCGACCGGCCTGGTCGTCAGTCCGGGCTTCATCGACCTGCACAGCCACAGCATGGACGTCGCCGGCCACCGCCTGCAGGCGCTCGACGGCGTCACTACCGTCCTGGAACTCGAGGCCGGCGCCTACCCGGTCGCCGCCGCCTACCGCAGGGCCGAGACCGAGGGCAGGCCCCTCAACTACGGCTTCGCCACCTCCTGGGCTGTGGCCCGTATGGCCGTCCTCCTCGGCCTCGACACCAGCGGCGACCTGAGGAATGACTTCCTCGCCAACATCGGCCGCGAGGAATGGCAGCGCGCCGCTCCGCGAAATGTCGTCGACCGCATCGTCGGCATGCTGGAGCGCGACCTCGGCGACGGCGCGCTCGGCGTCGGCATCCTCGTCGGCTACGCGCCCCGCGTCGATCCCTCCGAGTACCTCGCCGTGGCCACCCTCGCCGCCCGCGTCGGGCTGCCCACCTATACCCACGCCCGCGAACTTGTCGAGATGGACCCCTCCACTCCCGTCGACGGTGCCGAGGAGATCGTCCGCGCCGCCGCCGAGACCGGCGCGCACATGCACTACTGCCACGTCAACAGCACCTCCATCCGCCATGTCGACCGCGTGCTCGGCCTGGTGGAGAAGGTTCGCGCCGAAGGCTCGCGCGTCACCACCGAGGCCTACCCCTACGGCGCGGGCATGACCGGCGTCGGCGCGGCCTTCCTCGCCCCGGAACTCCTCCACCGGCGCGGGCTGACCCCGCACTCCATCGGCCTGCTCGGTGCCGAGGGGCGTATCCCCGACGCAGACACCCTGCGTCGGGTCCGCGAGAGCGAACCCGGCTCGGCGGCTTTCGTCCACCTGCTCGACGAGGATGACCCCGCCCAGTTCGGCTACATCCAGCGGGCCCTCACCTTCACCGACGCCGCTGTCGCCACCGACGCCGTACCCCTCCTGTGGCGCTCGGGGGCACCCGACCCGTTCTCTTGGCCGCTCGGGCCCAACGCCGTCACCCACCCCCGTACGGCCGGCACCTACGGCCGGACGCTGCGCAGGCTCGTCCGGCAGAACGGCGTCCTGTCGCTGCCCGAGGCTGTGCGCCGGTGCACGCTCATCCCCGCCGACGTGGTGGGCTCGGGTGTCCCGGCGATGCGGAGCAAGGGCCGTGTTCAGGCGGGCTGCGACGCCGACCTGACCGTCTTCGACCCCGAGACCGTCAGCGACCGTGCCACCTACACCGAGACGGTCAGGCATTCCTCCGGTTTCGTCCACGTCCTTGTCGGCGGCCAGTTCGTGGTCCGTGACGAGTATCTGTTGCCGACCGCCCTGCCCGGGCGCGCTGTCAGAGCCTGATACCTGGTCCGGGCCGTCTGGTTGACGGCCCCGACCGCCGTTTCGGGGCCGGGGCCGCAGGCCATCCACGATTGTCCGACTCGGGGGGCCAGGGGGAAGGGAACGGAAGTTCACCACCCGCACCACCATATGGAGGTGCTGTACGGTTCCAGCGGCTCCAGCCCGGCTGCGCGTATGTCAGCGGCGACACGCACTTGGCCATTGACAGCCACCCTGCCCCCGGAGACGGACGCGAACACGTCCTGGGATGGAGATTTACGGCCTCCAAGGGCTGGTGGACCTGCGTTCAGCCACCAGGGCAGAAACCCCTCTCCCTGGCGGTTTCTGGACGAAGCGGAGTTGGACGGCGCGTCGGTGTAGTAGGGCATGATTGTGCGCGTGGCTCGCAGGAACGATCACGATGATCCTGATCCCGGCTCGGGGACGCGGGGGCATGCGAGTCCGTACGCCACCGGGGGTGGCGGGGTGGTGTTGGAGCACGCGTACGGCGCGGTCCTTCTCGCCTGCTTGTTGCAGCAGAGCCCGGTGCGAGGGCTGGGTGACGACGTCACACCGGGCGAGGTGCGGTTTCAACAGGGCGCGTGGCACCCGGTGGACGATGTGGTGGCCGTCGGGCACTGCCCTACCGGGGAGCGCCGGATGTTCGTCGGTGTCCGTCGCAATCCCACGATCGGTGCCGGCAGTGCGCCGTTCGTCGCCTTGTTGACCGATTACCTGCGCATGCTGGTCGATCACCGAGCCGAGTTCGACTCCGACCGCTGGCGGATGGGCCTCGCTGTCGCGGCGCCGCACACCGCGTCCGCGGAGGTACAGACCCTCGCGTGGATCGCCAGGCGACAGCGCGACGACGGGGAGTTCCGCGCGGCAGTGGACGCGCCGCGAGCCACAAGGGGGAAGATCCGAGAGCGATTACGGACGCTCAGGGCCGCTGTCGCGGTGGCTGCCGCCCAAGCGGAGCTTGACGCCGTCATCGGCGTCGACGAACTGACCTGGCGTCTGCTGCGAGCACTGCGCATCATCCACCTCGTCCTGGAGGGCGAGGATCCGGCCGACCGTTCCCGCGTCATCGGCGAACTCGCGAAGCTGGTCGGCGGGCTGCCACAAGCCGTCGACCTGTGGCGGCATCTCCTGGAGCTGTCATCCGGGTACGCGCAGGCGGCCGCGACCGTCGATCGCGCACTGCTGCTCCGCGATCTCGGCACGCGCCTCGACCTCGGACCGCTCGGCATGGCGGGCCGGAGTACGTCGCACATGAGTACGGCCGACGCCGGAGGGGCGCCCAGCGCGAAGCCCGTACCAGGGCCGGTGATGGTTCGGGTGTCCGAGGCGGATCCGCGCAGGCTGGGCGTGCACGCGTCCATCCGCGTCGACGGTGTGGACGAGGACCTGCCGTCCTACGTCGAGCGCGATGTGGACGGCGGCGAGCACGGGGTTCGGGCATTGCTGGCCAAAGCGGCTCACCGAGGCGGCTTCGTGCTGCTCGTCGGCGGCTCCTCGGTCGGAAAGACCCGTTGCGCCTACGAAGCCGTGCGGGCTGTGTTGCCCGACTGGCGGCTGTTCCACCCGGCGGCCGCGGGCGACATCTCCGCGCCGGCCGACGACCCTCCGCAGCGGACTGTGCTGTGGCTGGATGAGATCCAGCGTTACTTCGGCGGCGAACGTGGGCTCACCAGCGGCACCGTGCGTGAGCTTCTGAACGCGGAGTCCTCCGTAGTGATCGTCGGGACGGTGTGGCCGGATCGCTATCTCAGGTTCACCGACACGCCTGCCTACGGTGGCGCCGACCCTCATGCCAACGAGCGGGAGCTCATCGAACTGGCCGACGTGGTGATCGTCCCGGAGACGTTCTCCGCGGCTGAGCGGAGACGCGCCGAAGCCGCCGCCGCGACCGACCGGCTGCTCGCGACGGCCCTCGCCACTACCGGGTACGGACTGACACAGACCCTCGCAGCCGCGCCACAGCTTGTGCGGCGTTGGGAAATCGCCAAGACCGTGCACCCGTACGCCTGGGCGGTGCTGCTCGCCGCTCTCGACGTCAGACTGCTGGGTGCCGAGCATGCGCTGCCGGAGGAGCTGTTACGTGAGGCGGCACCGGCCTACTGCACCGACCGGCAGCGAGCCGAGGCGCCCGCCGACTGGTTCGAGCAGGGGATGGCCTACACGACCCGCAAGCTGCATGGCGCCGCCGCGGCGCTCACCTGCGTCGGCGGTGCGGAGATGGGCCAGACTGTCGGGTACGTCATCGCCGACTACCTGCTGCAGCATCTCGGCGAGGCCCGAGCCGCCGAACCGGTGCCGGCCCGCGTGTGGGAGGCGATCCTCGCCCACCTCACCGACATCGACGACGTGGTGCTGGTTGCCGAGAGCGCCGGCGCACGGCTGCTTCACAAGTACGCGGTACCGCTGTATCGCCGTGCCGCGGATGCCGGGAGCCGGATCGCGGCCGACCAGTGGACCGTCCACGTCGGCGACGCCGCCGGTCTCGCGGACCTGAGAGCCCGCGCCGAGGACATCGGCGACGGAACGCTACTCCGCCGCCAACCCGCCGAAGCGGCGGCCGAAAGCCTCGCCGAGGCACTCGTCTGGCGGGGGGAGCTGGACCAGCTCCGCATGTTGTTCCGGCCGACAGCCTTCCCGAGCCGGGGAACAGGCCAACGACTGGCCCGGGTGCTCGCCGATCGCGGCGCCAACGACGAACTAAGCGCCCTGGCCGATCGCGGCGACCTGGCCGCCGCCGAGCAGCTGGCCGAGGTGCTGGCTCGGCGGGGCGACGGCGAGGAGTTACGCGCGCGCGCCCAGTTCGAGTCCAGCGTCGATCTTCCCGCCGAAGACGATCTCCTGCTGGGGGCTCGCAAAGAGAAACGCGAGCAGACGGCGGCCCGCGGGCGACTGGCGACCTACCTGGCACACCGTGACGAGCTGGCGGAGCTGGCCGCCCGGGCCGATGCGCCTGCCACCAAACGGCTCTTCAGCCTCCTCCGCCACCGCGGCGACATGCCCGGACTGCGGAGCCTCGCCGAGGCTCGGCGAGGCATCGTCGACACCCGGCTGGTGGAGGTGCTCGCACACAGGGGTGACCGCCGCGAACTGATGTCGCTGGCGGCGCGCGGCGATGAGATGCTGCTCGACCGGATCGCCAGAGTGTTCGTTCACCTCGGCGATCTCGACGAGCTCGAGGTCCTCATCAGGTACGGGTGGACGGCCTCCGATCGGCTGGCCGGCGTGCTCGCCGACCGTGGAGACATCGCCAGGCTCCGCCGGTTCGCGGCTCGTGACGCGTGGGCCGGCCACACCCTGATCAAGGTTCTCGTCTGCCGGGGAGACCTCGCGGCGCTTCGTGACTTCGTGTCCGTTGACACCGACGGGGAAGCGAAACAGGTGTTGAACACCGTCCTGGCCGATCGCGGTGCTCTGGACGAGTTGGCGACCCGGGCGCGGCACGGCGATTCGGACGCCGCTCGCAAGCTCGCGCACGTACTCGCCGACAGAGGAGACGTCGAGGGTGCGTGGCGTGTCCTGCGTGAAGCAGGCATGGATCGGCACCGGCGAATCACCTCGATCCACGACGAGTTGACCGTGGATCTCGACGAGCTGGGCGAACGAGCCGCGGCTGGAGATGGAACGGCCGCAAGCCGGCTGGCGAGCGCCCTGGTGCGGCGGGGAGACCTCGGCCGGTTGCGAAGCCGCGCCGGCGACGGCGACTCCCAGGCCGCCTTCCGGCTCGTCGATGCCCTGCTCCATCGCGGAGATGTCGATGAGCTGCGTTCCCTCGCCGACGGCGATCACTGGTACGCGGCACAGGAACTCGCCGACGTTCTCGTGTACCGGGGCCGCGTGGACGAACTCATCGTTCGTGCCGACAGCGGTGACGACAACGCGTCCCGGCGGCTACTGGACCTGCTCGTACACCGTGGCGACCTCGACGCGCTGCGGCGCCGCGCGGACTCCGGCGATGAGGACGCCGACAGGCGGTGGCTCGAAAGCGTCGCGGACCGTGGGGACGCCGACAGACTACGCGCACGCGCCGGCCATGACTTCGGGGCCTCCAGGCGGCTGGCCGACGTTCTCACCGACCGTGGCGAGATCGACGAACTGCGGGCGCGCGCCGACAACCACGACTACAACTCGGCCCAGCAGTTGGCCGAGCTGCTGGCCGACCGGGGTGATCTCGACGGGCTACGTGCGCGCGCCGATGCCGGTGACATGCTTGCACGCTTGGCCCTCGCCGACATTCTCGCCGACCGAGGAGAAATCGACGAACTACGTGCCCGACTTCACGTGTGTCCTGCCGATTTCCACGCCGCCAGAAACCTGGTGGAGCTTCTGGTCCAGCGTGGAGACCTCGCCGAGGCCCAGCGGGTTCTCCTGTCCACGGTTGTGATCGGCGACCACCGTGCCGCCGAGCGACTGCCCGAGCTGCTGGTTCGGCTGGGCCGCCACGAACAGGCTCGGCACCTGGCCCGCTACGGCCTCAACACCGACGGCACCCCTGCCACGCCGGAGGATGTGCCTTCATGAGCCGGGCCTCTTAAGGTCAAGTAAGCGGGGTCGCTCTGAAGTTGCTCGTTGATCGCGACCCACTCGGTGCCGTAGCGGCACTGGGCCGGCTCGTACGGAGGCGGCCACTGGGCCGGATCCTGGTCGGATTTGCAGCGGTTGCTGCGCGCGGTGACCGCGACCAGGGCCCGGGGCTCGTCCAGGTCGTTGGCGTAGGCCTGGCGCTGGGCGGGGGAGTGGGCTCCGGAATCCCACGCCTCGGCCGGCGGCACCATGTGGTCGATGTCGTGCAGGGATGCCTCCTGCACGGTGGTGTCGTCGTAGTAGGAGTGTCAGGTGCCGCCGGTCAGGGCGCAGCGGGGGCCGATCTGCGGTGCTGTGGTCGCTTCGGCGATCAGGACTTACTGGCGGGTGTTGCAGCCGTCGCGGTGAGCAGCGCGCGGCGCGGCGAACGCTCCGCGTACTTCGGCCCGGCGGCCGGCGACGTCTACTGCCCTTGGTCGGAGTCGACGCCGATGGCCAGGCCCTTGGCGGCCTTGGCCGCCTCGAACACGCCGCCACCGG
>NZ_JBEXUE010000409.1:0-9021 GCF_040614275.1 Streptosporangium sp. NPDC006013 | reverse complement strand
CCAACGTGAGCCTCTACTCTCGGGCTCCGGGCGCTTCCCGACGCGCTGCCCGGCCGGTCCGGAGCTCGCTGTGCCATCCGCGCCGGCCGCGGGTCTGGATCTGTCGCAGTGGTCAGGGAAGCAGGGTGAGGTTTCGGCCCTTGCCGTTGGCATGTGCCAGAGCCACTTTCACACGGCCACGGATACCTTCTCAATCGCGCGAACCGCCATCCCCGTCCCGTCTTCTTTACGGATCGCGGTGCCGAGCGCCCGAGCGCGGGTGGCCATACCGCTGTCGGTGAGCAGGCGATCGAGCGTGCCTCGCAACCATCTGGCGTTGAGAGCGCGGTGGGTACGAGGCGGGGGCCCGACGCCGAGCTGCGCCAGCTTCCTTCCCCACTGGAGCTGGTCACCCTGGGCCCATACGATCGCCTGCGGGATACCAGCCCGGAACACCGCCGCGGTCGTCCCGGCCCCCCCGTGATGGACGACGCACGCGGCGCGGGCATAGAGCCACCCGTGCGGGACGAAGTCCGCCAAAAAGATGTTGGGCGGCAGCTCCTGGTCTCCGAGCCCCGCCCAGCCGGATTGCAGGACAACGCGCCGATCCAGGCCGCGAACCGCCTCGATCAGCTCCCTTGTGACCATGCGGGCGTCGAGCCCGGCATTCGAGCCAAAGCCGATCACGACCGGCGGCTCGTCGGCTACGAACGCCGCGAGGTCGTCCGGGGGTACGTACTCCGGTTCGTCGAGAAACCAGTATCCCGTGGTGCGGTAGGTGGGGCCGAAGAGCGGATCGTGCTCGAGGGTGTGCGGGCTGATGGCGATGAGGTTGAGCAGGCGCGAATGGCTCGCGTCGAAGAGAACGTCGCGCCAGGGCGGAAGGCCTGCCGCGGTGACGACAGAGTTGAGAAGCTTGTCGGTCGCGAGCCTGACCCCCCCGCCGACGACCGACCATGCGAGGGCGTTGCCGACGGGCCCGAGATCGATATTGGTCGGGCCATGCCCGCGTGCTCGGCGCAGCGGCCAGGTGTGGTGCACGCTCACCTGGGGCGTGCCGACCGCGCGCGCCGCGGCGACCGCGGCGATGGCCAGCGGTGAGTGGATGACGATGTCGGCCTCACGGGCCAGCGCCATCAGCTGCGGTACCGCGGCATGCTGCTCCTGCGCCAGGAATTCGATCACAACCGTCAGTTGTCGCAGCTTGTTCTTCTCGCTGAGAATACGGATGTAGTTCGCCTGGAATTCCGTCTCGCTCCAAGTCGGCCTGCCGACGAAGGGAATCCCGACAGCGTCGGCGCGCGCTGCGTAACTATCGGAGGCCGAGAACTTGACATCGTGACCCTCCGCGAGCAGACGCTTTCCGAGGGCAAGAAAAGGCTGGAGGTCCCCCTCTGAGCCGACGGTTACTATGAGGGCACGCATCGTATCAAAGCCGGACAGTCGAGGGTCGGATCAGCGGCGGTCGGAGTTGGGTTCACTCTTGATTGCCTCCCTGGATCGGCTGCCGAAGTGACATGCGTGACGGATCCGAGCAGCGATCTTGTTTTCCTGTCCGGCACATCCTGGTGCGACCGATTCCCGGAAATCCCTAGAATCACGGCGTCGATGCGGGTGACGTGCGGGTCTTCGCCGCCGCACAAGGGAGTCCAGTGCGGCGTTCCTCATCGGAGGCCCGGATCCACCTTGGCTCCGGGCATCGGGAAGGCAGCCCAAACACGCCCAACCCGTCCCCGCCTGACCAAACCCGACTAGGCGTTTTCCTAGAAAAGTGTCCATAACATCAGGTTTCAGCAGGGCGTCGGGGCCGGCGCCTGCAGTTACCAGGGCGGAGGTGGACGATGACATCTCCCCGGATGTCGTCCAAGCCCCAATCGATAGGTGAGTGCCGGGTGCCGGCCGCCTCCCGGCGGAAGGCCAGGTCTGCGGCAGATCCCTCAACCTTCATGAGTGCTCTGTTGGGATCTAACTGAGCAGACCACTCACGAGAGCCGTGGTCGATTTCTGTGACAGACAAGGAGAGGACCGGTTATGTGTGGGATCA
This sequence comes from Streptosporangium sp. NPDC006013, assembly GCF_040614275.1. Classification (NCBI taxonomy): domain Bacteria; kingdom Bacillati; phylum Actinomycetota; class Actinomycetes; order Streptosporangiales; family Streptosporangiaceae; genus Streptosporangium; species Streptosporangium sp. NPDC006013. The sequence continues at coordinate 6,998 of NZ_JBEXUE010000409.1, read as the reverse complement.
CGGGCTGGGTGTCCTATGACGCGGACCTGACCGAACGGCAAGCCACGATTGACGCGATGACCGCCACCATGGCGCTGCGCGGGCCCGACGCCTCCGGAACGTGGCTGCAACGGCATGCCGCGCTCGGTCACCGAAGGCTGGCGGTCATCGACCTGGACGGTGGCGTGCAACCGATGGAGTTCGCCACGCCGAACGGTCCGGTGGTCCTGGTGTACAGCGGCGAGACCTACAACTTCATCGAACTGCGCAGGGAACTGCAGGCCCGAGGGCACCGGTTCCGTACCGCGAGCGACACCGAGGTCGTGTTGCACGGTTATCTCGAATGGGGTGAAAGCGTCGCCGACCACCTCAACGGGATGTTCGCATTCGCCATCTGGGATACCCGTGATCAGAAGCTTGTCATGATCCGCGACCGGCTGGGGGTGAAGCCGCTCTACTACTACCCGACCCGCGACGGTGTGCTGTTCGGATCGGAACCAAAGGCGATTCTGGCCAACCCTCTCGCTCGCAAGGCAGTCGACATCGACGGGATACGCACGGCGGTGACCGGCATCGGGCAGGGGCAGGCGATTTGGAAAGGGATGTACGAGGTCGAGCCGGGCACGGTCGTCACTGTCGACGCGAGCGGAATCCGCAACAGGACGTACTGGAGGCTCCAGACGGCGCCGCACACCGATAACCAGAAGAGCACGATCGAACGAGTGCGGCAGCTGCTCAGTGACACCGTCGGCCGACAGCTGATCTCTGATGTGCCCCAGTGCGTTCTGCTCTCCGGCGGCCTGGACTCCAGCGCGATCGCCAGTCTCGCGTCGCCCAAGCTGGCCGCGGCCGGTGAACGGTTGCGTACGTTCTCGGTTGACTTCGTCGATCACGTCGACAACTTCAAGCCGGATGTGTTTCGGACCACCCCGGATGCGCCGTTCATCAAGGATATGGTCGACCTGATCAAGCCGGTACACCGGCAGGTGGTGCTGAACGCGGAGGATCTGTCCGATCCGACCATTCGCCGTGCCGTGATCACGGCACGGGACACGCCGAATGCGTTCGGTGAAACAGATATCTCGATGTACAGGCTGTTTCGAGAAATACGCAATGAGTCGACGGTGGCCCTGTCCGGCGAGGCGGCGGACGAAAACTTCGGCGGCTACCAATGGTTCCACAACGACATTCGCGCGCTCCCCATCTTTCCCTGGATGGCGGCGGTACTCGGCTCGCAGCCCAGCACCTCCACCGTCATGCCTTTCAAGGCGGAAGCGCTGGCGGCCATGGGATTGGAAAGCTACCTGGGGGACCAGTATGCGACGGCGGTGGCGGCTGTCGATCACCTCGACAGCGCGTCGCGTGTCGAGCGTCAGATGCGCGTCATGTTCCACATGCACCTAACCCGGTTCCTGCGGATGCTGCTCGACCGTAAGGACCGCCTCTCTATGGCGGTCGGCCTTGAGGTGCGGGTTCCGTACTGTGATCATCGTCTCGTCGAGTATGTCTACAACACGCCGTGGAAGCTCAAGTCGTTTGACGGCAGGGAGAAGAGCCTGCTGAGGCACGCCGTAAAGGACCTGCTTCCGCCATCGGTGGCCAATCGGGTGAAGAGCGGTTACCCGACAATGATACATGACATTCGCTACTCGAGCGCCCTGCAAATTCAGGGCAAAGAGGTGCTGGCGGACGCCCATAGCCCGCTGTTCACGCTGTTCAACCGAGAATGGCTGAAGGGCGCGGTCGAGATGGACTCATCGAAGATATCGCACGGAGAGAAGCTCCTCCTGGATAAAATAATTGACATGTACTATTGGCTTGACATCTACTCGCCCGAATTTGCCCTGTCCTGACCACTCTGCCGTGGGCCATCCGCCGCTCTGAAGAATGAACCTTCAAGGTGGCGGTCCGGGCAACGCCGACTCGGGCACCGTGAACATCAAGGCAATCCTGACCTGGCTCGTCCGCCTCTCACCTGAACGCCCGCGGCTGCGGCGGACGTGCTCGGCCGGTTGCGCGCACCGGTCACGGGCGCGCCGGCCGACCCGTGGCGGGTCGATCTGGTCGACGGCGTCGAACTGGACGTATGGCGGGACGGCGACTTCAGTGGAGATCCCGATGTGCGGCTGGAGTACTGGCTTCTAGTGATTTTGCGAGTCGTTGCCGGGGTTCACTGGTGTGAGTGGCATTCGGCGCGATGAAGGGGTCAACGGATCGTGAGTACCGGGGGCGACGTCAGCACCGCATGGATCCGTCGCCACCATCCGCTGGCTTCTCTACCTCGGCTCGGGAGAGCCTGACCCAGGAGGCGATCGCCACGCTTGTGAACGTGTCGTCACCGGCCACAAGGCCGCACTGCGGCAGTGGTCGCGGATGCGGGAGGGCGTCGGCGGAGACCCGGTGTTCCTGACGTAGCCGAACCCTTGGATCGAGGGCACCGCCCTCAAGATGAACGTTCCCCCGGCGGGGACCGACGGCGCCGTGATCGGCGGCCGGAGCTTACGTGAGGGCGGGAAAACAGGGTGGGTGACGGATGAACGAGCCTGTGTTGAAGGCGCCGGAGGCGACTGTGGCGGACGCCGCGCCGGAGGGCACCATCGCACCTCTGGCATGGGGTCCCGTGTCGGTCATCGCCGGAGCGGTCGCGGTGCTGCTGCTGGTGACGAGCGGCCGATACGGCTACTTCGCCGACGAGCTGTACTTCGTGGCGGCCGGCGGGCATCTGAACTGGGGTTACGCCGATCAGCCGCCATTGCTGCCGCTGATCGCACATGTGATGGACACGCTCTTTCCCGGATCCCTTGTCGCGCTGCGACTTCCGGCGACGGTGCTCACGGCGTTGGGGGTCGTCGTCACCACCCAGATCGCCCGGGAACTGGGCGGCCGGCGCCGGGCGCAGGTGATGACCGCCGCGGTGTCCGCCATCGGCATGGTCGTCAACGGTCACCTCCTGGCCACGAACGCCTTCGACGTGTTCCTGTGGGCGGTGGTCTCATGGCTGGTGGTCCGCTGGGTTCGGTTGCGGGAGGAGGGGCGGCAGGACGACCGCCCGCTGCTGTGGGCGGGTGTCGCCACGGCCGTCGCCCTGCAGGTCAAGTTCCTGATCCCGGTGCTGTGGCTGGCGCTGGGAGCCGGCGCGCTCGCGGTGGGACCACGGGACCTGCTGCGCAGGCCGCTGCTGTGGGCCGGTGCCGCGATCACCCTGCTGACGATGCTCCCCGGGCTGGCCTGGCAGGCCGGCAACGGATGGCCGCAGTTCGAGATGGTCCAGATGGTGTCCGCGGAGGGGAGCCTGAACGGCGGCCGCGCGTTGTTCCTCCCGCTCGTGCTCGTCCAGCCCGGTCTGCTGATCGGGGCCGTGCTGGCCTGGTACGGCCTGTGGCGGCTCCTGCGGTCCACACTGCTTGGGCCCTACCGGTTCTACGGCGTGGCCGCCGTCGCGGTGATCCTGATCTTCTGGCTGGCCGGTGGCCGGTGGTACTACGTGACCGGGCTGTTCCCGGTGCTGTGGTCCGTGGCCGCGGTCGAACTGCAGCGGCGCCGACCGGCGCGCTGGTGGCGTTGGGTGCCCACCTGGCCGGTCTTCGCGCTGTCGGTGCTGCCGGCCCTCTACTGGCTACCGGTCCTGCCCGGGGCCTGGGTGCAGCAGCCCAGGGCCGGCGAGAACCTCGGGGTCAACATCATCACGATCGGCCAGTTCGGCTGGCCGGAGTTCACCGACACGGTCGGCCGGGCGTACCGGACACTGCCGCCGGACGAACGGCGGAACGCCGTAGTGATCACCAGCGTCTACTGGCAGGCCGCCGCCATCGAGTTCTACGGCGGCGAGCGGGGGCTGCCGAAGCCGTACAGCGGCAGCCGTGGCTACTGGTACTTCGGCATGCCCCCCCAGGGGGCCGGCACGGTGCTGTACGTCGGTGATGAGGGCGAGCGGCTGCGCACGTACTTCGGCGACGTACAGCAGGTGGCCACCGTGGACACCGGCCTTGGCCTGGAAGCCGGCACGCCCATCTGGCGGTGCCGCGATCCGCGGGCCTCGTGGCCGGAGCTGTGGCCGGAGTTCCGGCGGACGGCCATCTGAAGCGACTGGCGGGTAGAGCGGAGGCGTACTGACCGGGGACGCGAGAGGATCCGACCGGTCAGGCCGCCGAAGGGTCACCTGCGCGTGCGCCGCGTGGCCTGACCCGCCAGGTAGAACTCGCGTACCTTCCCGATCACCCGGTCCTGGTCGGACTCGGTCAGCCCGGGGTCGGTGGGCAGATAGAGACCGTCGGCCGCGAAGCGGGCGGCGTTCAGCGCCGGCCAGTCGGGGTTGAAGTACATCGGCTGGCGGCTCATGGGCTGGAAGAACGGCCGGGTCTCGATACCCGCGTCGGTCAGGAACTCCCGCAGCTCCTCCCGCCGCTCCGCCCGGATGTCGTACATCCACAGGACGTCGCGGGGCGGCATGACGGTGATCCCGTCGATGCCGTCGAGCCCGCTGTCGTAGTGGTTCTCGATCCGCTTGCGGATGGTGAGTATCTCGTCGATCTGCTCCAGCTGGGCCAGGGCGACCGCGGCCTGCATGTTGGTCATGCGGAAGTTGTAGGCCAGCTTCTTGTGGATGAAGTCGTGTTCCTTGCTGAAGGCCATGCTGCGCAGGTGGGCCATCTGCTGGGCGAGTTGCTCGCTGTTCGTGACGCAGACACCCCCCTCACCGGCGGTGATGATCTTGTTGGCGAACAGCGAGAAGCACGCGATGTCACCCACCGGGCGCACGCCGTGCGCCTCCGCCGAATCCTCCACCACTCTCAGGTTGTACTCGTGCGCGAGCTTCATGATCGCGTCCATGTCACACCGCCGGCCGTAGACGTGCACCGGCATGATGACCTTGGTACGAGGGGTGATCCGAGACTCGATCAGCGAGACGTCGATGTTGAGGTCGTCGGCGCAGTCCACGAACACCGGCACCGCGCCGGTGTAGGTGACCGCCCACGCGGTGGCGACCATGGTGAACTCGGGTACCAGGACCTCGTCGCCGGGGCCGACTCCGAGCGCCCGCAGCGCGAGGGTGAGAGCGGTCGTGCCCGAGGAGCACGCGACGCCGTACGCGACGCCGTTGTACTGGGCGAACTCCTCCTCGAAGCGCCTGACGAAGGGGCCCTGCGAGGATATCCAGCCGGAGCGGACGGCCTCGGTGAGGTACTCCAGTTCCCGTCCTGCGAGGTACGGCTTTGACACCTGATATTCGAACGTCATGGAGTTCCTCACTCATCAGCCAGCCGGCTCGTCGGCACGGGGTGACAAGAGGCGCTCGGAAAGTCCCGCCTTCCCCGCCGCGCCGCGACGCGGGACTCTCCGGACACGCGCCGGGTCAACTACAGAAGAACCCGGGCGGCACTCGTGAAAACACTAGGATCCGCGTGCCACGGGGCACAAGACCGGGTCGGCTCAGGTCATCGTGGCGAACAGGGCCGGGGCGTGGCCGGTGGGACGCCTGGCCTGGTGAGGCACCGGGGGCGACTCCTTCCGCGTCGCCGGGTCACAATCACGCGCGCACCTCTTTTCGCACCGTCTTTTTCGCGCCGCCTGACCTGCGGCGCCGCACAACTAGTGAAACGCGCAGCGTGCGCTCGGCATAGTTCGTGCTGGCCGTGAGGCCACGAGCCGGATGTGGTGATTCGAGCACCTGCCCTTGCCAGGCGGCGGATCGAGTTTCCGCATGTCGGCATTACGACGTGTATGGGGAGCGGCGCGTGAATCGATCCGAGTTCATGCCTGGCCATGACTCCGGCACGGATGACGATCGCATCGCGATCGTTGGAGTGTCCTGCCGGTTGCCCTCCGCGCCAGGTCCGGCGGAGTTCTGGCGGCTACTGCGCGACGGCGTGAGCGCCGTGTCCACGGTACCGCCCGGTCGCTGGAGCGCGGATACGGAGCTCGGCCCCGGTGCGCACGGCGCGTTCCTGGACGGGATCGACCGGTTCGACGCCGGGTTCTTCGGGATCTCACCCCGTGAGGCCCGCACGATGGATCCCCAGCAGCGGCTGATGCTGGAGCTCGGCTGGGAGGCTCTGGAGAACGCGCGTATCGCGCCCGCTCCCCTCCGCGGCACCGACGTCGGCGTGTTCATCGGTGTGATGGCCGACGACTACGCGTTGCTGAGCCGCCAGAGCGGCGCTGCGGGAATCGGCCATCACTCGCTCACGGGCGTCAACCGCAGCATCCTCGCCAACCGGGTGTCGCACTTCCTGGCCCTGACCGGCCCGAGCATGGCCGTGGACACGGGCCAGTCGTCATCGCTGGTGGCGGTGCACCTCGCCTGCGAGAGCATCCGCAGCGGCGAGTCCGACATGGCCCTCGCGGGTGGGGTCCAGCTCAATCTCGCCGCGGAGAGCGCCCTGGCGGCCGCGGAGCTCGGCGCGCTGTCCCCGGACGGCAGGTGCTTCACCTTCGACGCGCGGGCGAACGGTTACGTCCGCGGCGAGGGTGGCGCCGTCGTCCTCCTCAAGCCGCTGTCGCGCGCCCTCGCGGACGGCGACCACGTGTACTGCGTCATCGCGGGCAGCGCGGTCAACAACGACGGTTCCGGCGAGGCGCTCACCACCCCGAGTTCCCGGGCACAGGAACGGGTGCTGCGGTCGGCGTATCGGCGCGCAGGCGTGGACCCGGCGAGCGTCGGCTACGTCGAGCTGCACGGTACCGGCACCAGGGTGGGCGATCCCGTCGAGGCCACCGCGCTCGGCGCGGTGCACGGCACGGGCCGCTCGGACGCGCCGCTGTGGGTGGGATCGGCCAAGACCAACGTCGGCCATCTGGAGGGCGCGGCCGGTATCGTCGGGCTGCTCAAGACCGTGCTGGCCATCGAGCACCGGCTGCTGCCGCCGAGCCTGAACTTCGAGCGGCCGAACCCCGCGATCCGCTTCGACGAGTGGAACCTGCGTCGACCATCATCTGGTTCGCCTACGGATACGGGCTGGCCTTCGGGAGGGACCTCGGTGGCGCCGGGCTCATCGGCTGGAGCGATTTCCGGTTCGCGA
>NZ_JBEXUE010000408.1:0-9071 GCF_040614275.1 Streptosporangium sp. NPDC006013 | reverse complement strand
GGAGCCGGTCGTGAGGGCCGGTGCCTGCCCTGCCGTGCGGCGCCGGGGCCCGGCGCCGATTGTCCACCGGTGCGTGTTGTCGGGGCCGTACGTCGCCATTCTTGTTAGGTTAGGCTAACTTAATCTCTGTGGCTCCCCCCGCGAAGAGCGCGTATATCCGGAGACGGCTGACCGGCCTGTGTCTGCTCGGTGGCCTGTTGCTGCTCACCGTGCTGGCAGGCATCGCGATCGGCGCCAAGCAGATCCCGCTGGACCAGGTCCTCTCGGGCGTGTTCGCTCCCGACGGCTCGGAGAACGCGCTGATCATCCAGGAGCTGCGGCTGCCGCGCACGCTGCTGGGGGTGGCCGTGGGGGCGGCGCTCGGCCTGGCGGGCGCGCTGATGCAGGCGCTGACCCGTAACCCCCTGGCCGAACCCGGTCTGCTCGGCGTCAACGGCGGCGCGGCGATGGCGGTCGTGACGGTGGTCGGCCTGTTCCGGGTGGACGAGGTCCTCGTCTACGTGTGGGCGGCGTTCCTCGGGGCCGCCGGGGCCGCGTTGCTGGTCTACGTGATCGGGTCGCGCGGCCGTTCCGGCGCCACCCCCGCGCGGCTGGTCCTGGCGGGAGCCGGGATCCATGCGGTGTTCAGCTCGCTGACGGCGGGGGTGATGCTGCTCAGCCCGCGTGGTTTCAACGGCTTCCGGTTCTGGCAGGTGGGCTCGCTGTCCGGACGCGACCTCGGTGTCTTCGCGCAGATCGGCCCGTTCCTGCTGGCGGGGACGGTGCTGGCGCTCTGCCTGGCGCGCCCGCTCAACGCGCTGGCGCTGGGGGAGGACACGGGACAGGCACTGGGCGTACGCGCGGGCCGGACCCGCGCGCTGGGGGCGCTGGCGGTCGTGGTGCTGTGCGGCGCAGCCACGGCGGCGGTGGGGCCGATCGCCTTCGTCGGGCTGGCGGTGCCCTTCGTGGCCCGGGCGCTGGTCGGCCCGGACCAGCGCTGGGTGCTGCCGTACTCGCTGCTGCTGGCGCCGGTGCTGCTGCTCGGCGCGGACATCGTCGGTCGCGTGGTCGCGGCGCCCGGCGAGCTGGAGACGGGCATCGTCACCGCGTTCCTGGGCGCCCCCCTGCTGGCACTGATGGTCCGTCGCGGAAGGGTTCCCCAGCTGTGAGCATGAATCGTGTCCTGCGCGTCGGGAGCATGTCCGTGCGGTGGCGGCCGCGGGCCGTCGCCGTGTGTGCCGTGCTGGCGGGCGTCGCGCTGGGGGCGGCGGTGCTCGTGGTCGGCAGTGGAGACTTCCCCGTCTCCGTCACCGAGGTGGTGGAGGCGCTGGCCGGGCGGGGAGAGCGCGCGACGGAGTTCATCGTGCTCACGTTGCGCCTGCCCAGGGCCGTCACCGGCCTGCTCGCCGGGGCGGCCCTGGGCCTGAGCGGTGCGATCTTCCAGAGCATCACGCGCAACCCGCTGGGCAGTCCCGACCTCATCGGGTTCACCACGGGTTCGGCCACCGGCGCGCTGCTGCAGATCCTGGTCGTCGGCGGCGGCACCGCCGCCATCGCGGCCAGCTCCGTCCTCGGTGCGGTGCTGACCGCGCTCGCCGTCTACCTGGTCGCCTACCGCGGCGGGGTGCACGGCTACCGGCTGGTACTGGTCGGGGTCGCCGCGGCCGCGATGCTGGAGTCGTTCAACGCCTACCTCGTCACCCGGGCCGAACTGCGCGAGGCGTACGAGGCGGCGTTCTGGCTCACCGGCAGCCTGACCGGCAGGGGCTGGCCGCACGCGTGGCCGCTGGCCCTGGCCATGGCCGTGCTCGTTCCGGTCACGATGGCGTTCGGGCGCCGGCTGCGGATGGGGGAGCTCGGAGACGACGCGGCCCAGGCGCTCGGTGTGCCGGTCCAGCGGACGCGGGCCGCGCTGGTGGTGACGGGCGTGGGGCTGGTGGCGGTGGCGACCGCGGCGGTGGGACCGGTCCCGTTCGTCGCGCTGGCCGCACCGCAGCTGGTGCGGAGGCTCACCCGCCGGCCCGGCACGCAGCTCGTGCCGGCCGCGCTGATGGGCGCGGCGCTGCTCGTCCTCAGTGACCTGGCGACGCTGCACCTGCCGGTCACGCCGCCGGTCGGTGTGGTCACCGGTGTGCTGGGCGGCGTCTACCTGATCTGGCTGCTGTCGACCGAGGGGATGCGGGGGCGGGCGTGAGCGGGTCGCGCGGTTGGCCGGAGACGAGCGTTGACGCCCGAACATCCTTAAATTAGGTTAGCCTTGCCTAACTTAGGGAGAGCTCTGTGCTGACCAGGGAAGAACTGCACGATTCGCTGACAGAACTGCTCGGAGAGCCGGTGGAGGCGGACGACAATCTCATCGAACTGGGCATGGATTCGATCCAGCTGATGGGATTGACCGGCCGCCTGCGCCGCCTCGGCGTCGAGATCGGTTTCGCCGAACTCGCGCGGCGGCCCACGCTGGCCGAGTGGTGGGAGCTACTCGCCGAACGCGGTGCCCTCACCCCGTTTCCGAGTTCAGGCCAGGACCGCGTTCCCGATCCCGAGCGGGAGGCCACGGAGCCGGGCGAGTCGTTCCCTCTCGCGCTCATGCAGCACGCCTACTGGATCGGCCGCGACTCAGGCCAGTCACTCGGCTCCGTCGCCGCACACCTCTACGTGGAGCTCGACGGCCGTGAGATCGACCCCGGCCGCCTTGAGCGGGCGGTCCTGGCACTCGTCGAGCGGCATCCGATGCTGCGGGTCGCCGTCTGCGACGACGGCACCCAGCGCGTCCTGCCGGAGCGGCCGGGACCCGCGGTCACGGTGCACGACCTGCGCGCCGCGCCGGATCCCGAACAGGAGCTGGAACGGCTGCGCGCCCAGATGTCCACCCAACGGCTTCCCATCGAGACGGGCCGGGTCTTCGACGCGCGGCTGAGCCTGCTGCCCTCAGGGGCCGCGCGGCTGCACCTGGACGTCGACATGGTCGCCGCCGACGCGATGAGCTACCGCACGCTGCTGGCCGACCTCGCCGCGCTGTACGAGGGCGAGAACCTGCCGCCGATCGACTACAGCTACGCGCGCTATCTCGCCGCCGACCCCCGCGCCAAGACCCGCGACCGGGACCGCAGGTGGTGGGGCGAGCGGCTCGGCGAGCTGTCCGGGCCGCCAGAGCTGCCGGTCGTGCCACGCCCGGGGGAGAAGGTCGTGCGCAAACACCACTGGTTGCCCCCCGAGGGCCGGCAGCGGCTGATCGCCCGCGCGCACCGCGAGGGTGTCACGCCGGCGATGGCGCTCGCCGCGGTCTTCGCCGAGGTGATGGGGGCCTGGTCGGCGACCCCGCGCTTCCTGCTGAACCTGCCGCTCTTCCACCGTGAGCCCATCCACCCCGACGTGGACGCCCTGGTCGGCGACTTCACCGGCTCCATCCTGCTGGAGGCGGACCTGTCGCGGGAACTGCCGTTCGTCGAGCGCGCCCGCGAGCTGCAGGCGCTGCTGCACACGGCCGGTGAGCACAGCGACTACTCCGGGGTGGAGGTGCTGAGAGACCTGTCGCGGGCGCGGGGTGAGCAGGTGCTGGCCCCGATCGTCTACACCAGCGCTCTCAACCTCGGCGAGCTGTTCGGGGAGCGGGCGCGGCGCAGCTTCGGCGAGCCGGAATGGATCATCTCCCAGGGGCCGCAGGTGCTGCTGGACGCCCAGGTCACCGAGGTCTCCGATGGCCTGCTGCTGAACTGGGACGTGCGCGATCCGGCTTTCCCCGACGGCGTCGCCGACGCGATGTTCGCCGCCTACACGGGCGCGATCACCCGCCTGGGCGCGCCGGGCGCCGACTGGAGCGAGCCGCTGGGGATCGGCGCCCCGCCGGACCAGCTGCGCCGGCGGCACGAGCTCAACGCCCAGCCGCCGCCACCCGCGCGGACGCTGCACGAGGGGTTCTTCGCGCGGGCCCGGCGTACTCCGGACCTGGCGGCGTTGCACTGGGGCACCGACGGCACGCTCACCTACGGCGAGCTGGCCGACCGCGCCCTGCGCGTCGCCGCCCACCTCGCCGAGCGGGGGGTGCGGCCCGGCGACCGCGTCTCGGTCGAACTGCCCAAGGGGCCCGACCAGGCCGTCGCGGTGCTCGGCACGCTGGCCGCCGGTGCCGCGTACGTACCCGTCGGGTCCGGACAGCCCGCCGCCCGCCGGGAGAGGATCCTGAAGGCGGCGGGGGTCGTGGTCTCGCTCACCTCGGCCGTGACGCACTCCGCGCCGCTGGAAGGACCGGTTCCCGTTCCTCCCGGGCAGGTCGGCTACGTGCTGTTCACCTCGGGCTCCACCGGGGAGCCCAAGGGGGTGGAGGTCTCGCACCTGGCCGCGATGAACACGATCGGAGACCTGGTCGAGCGGTTCTCGCTCGGTGCGGCGGACGTCTCGCTCGCGGTGTCGGCCCTCGACTTCGACCTGTCGGTGTTCGACCTGTTCGCGCCCTGGTCCAGCGGTGGCGCCGTGGTGATCCCGGAAGAGGACGAGCGGCGCGACGCCACCCGCTGGGCCGAGCTGGTCGAGCGGTGGTCGGCGACCGTGCTGAACTGCGTGCCCTCGGTGCTGGAGATGCTGCTGCGGATCGGCCCCGTACCGAGCCTGCGGCTGGTCCTGCTCGGCGGCGACTGGGTCGGCACCCACCTGCCCGCGCTGCTGCGTGACCGTTCGCCGAGGTGCCGGTTCGTCGCGCTCGGCGGTACGACGGAGACGGCCATCCACTCGACGGTGCTGGAGGTCGACGGCGAGGTGCCCGCAGACTGGACGGCGGTCCCCTACGGCGTGCCGTTGCGGGGAGTGGCCTGCCGGGTCGTGGACGAGATCGGGCGCGACCGCCCCGACTGGGTGCGGGGCGAGCTGTGGATCGGCGGCGCCGGTGTCGCGGACGGCTACACCGGCGACGCCGAGCGCACCGCCGACCGTTTCGTCGTGCACGAGGGCACCCGCTGGTACCGGACCGGGGACATGGCCAGGTACCGGCCGGACGGCACGCTGGAGTTCCTCGGGCGGCGCGACCACCAGGTGAAGGTGCGCGGGTTCCGGATCGAGCTCGGCGAGGTCGAGACCGCGCTGGAGAGCCACCCCCGGGTACGCAGGGCCGTCGGCCTGCTCGCCGGCTCACGGCTGGCCGCCGCGGTCGTGCTCGCGGAGGAGCCCGAAACGGAGACCGGAACGCCGGAGCTGCTCGCCCACGTACGGGAGCTGCTGCCCTCGCACATGGTCCCGGACCTGCTGGTGCCCTTGGCCGCGCTGCCGCTCACGGCCAACAACAAGGTGGACCGCAAGGCGCTCGCCGCCCTGGTCGCCGCCGCGGCGGGGGAGACGGGCACGCCGTACACCGCCCCGGCCACGGCGCTGGAGCGGGTGCTCGCCCGGGTGGTCGGCCAGGTACTCGGCGTGCCGCGGGTCGGCGCGCACGACGACGTCTTCGCGCTCGGTGGCGACTCGGTGCTGGCCACCACCATCATCGCGCGGCTGCGCGAGGCGCTCGACGCCTCGTCCCTGCCGCTGAGGGCACTGTTCACCGAGCGGACCGTCTCGCGTGTCGCCCGCCGGTTCGCCGAGGTGGAGGAGACCTCCGGCAGGCTGGAGGCGGTCGCGGAGATCTGGCTCATGGTGGAGGGCATGTCCGAGGACGAGCTCGCCGAGCGCCTGGGCGCGGGCGGCGGAGGCGACTGACCGGTCGTCACCGCGGGGTGGCGCGGCTAGGCGTCCTGAGGTTCGCTCTCCAGGGTCGCACCGCGCAGGCCGGTGAGCGTGAGGGCCAGGGCCAGCGCCAGCGCGGCGCTGGCCGCTCCGTACACGACGATCGCGGCACCGGGGGCCAGGTAACGGCCGAGCGCGCCCGCACCGAGCGCGCCGACGGCCTCGCCGCCGGTCTCCTGGGCGGCCCACAGGGCGTTCACCCGGCCGAGGTAGCCGTCGGGGGTGTGCGCCTGGATGAGGCCGTAGCGGAGGATCTCCTCGATGGACGCGACGAAGCCGTACCCGAAGAGGATCGCGACGGCGAGCGCGGGATGCCCGGCCAGTCCGAGGCAGGCCAGGAGCACGAAGCCGCAGACCGACGCGACGAGCAGCGCCCTGCCCGGTGCGCGCGAGTGCACGACCCACCCGCTGGTGAGCGAGCCGAGCACCGCGCCGCAGGCCGGCGCGGTGTAGAGCAGGCCGATCGTGGCCGGGCCACCGCCCAGCTGCAGGGTCGCGAACGCGGGCATGAGCACCGGGATGCCGCCCGCCACCATGAACAGCAGGCCGAGCAACATGAGCGAGCCGACGACGCGGTGCGAGGCCACGAACTTCAACCCCGAGGCGATCGCCCTCAACGGGTTCTCGGTGACCACGACGGCCGGTCTCAGGGCGGGGAGCCTCGTCAGCAGGCCGAGGGTGACCAGGGTGCCGAAGGCCGCGGCCGCGTAGTTCCAGCCGACGCCGAACGCCGAGATGGTCAGGCCGCCGAGCGCGGGAGAGATCATCGAGCCGAGCCGTACGGTCAGCGCGTTGAGCGCGCCCGCCGCGACGAGCTTGTCCGGGGGGACCAGGGCGGGGGTCGCGGCCAGCAGCGCGGTGACGCTGACACCGGTCGCCAGCCCGTCCCAGGCCGCGAGCAGGTAGATCGCGGCCAGCGAGGGGGAGGGCAGGAAGGCGTTCAGTGCCAGCAGCGCGAAGCCCAGACCGGCCGCGCCGCGCGCCAGGAGCATCAACCGGCGCCGGTCCTGCCGGTCGGCCAGCACCCCGCCCCATAGGAACCCGGCAAGTAGGGCGAACCCCTCGGCAGAGGAGACGGCGCCGACGTGTACCGTCGATCCGGTCATCGCATAGACCTGTACGGGCACCGCGACCAGGAGCATGCCGATGCCGAAGACCGACACGGTACGTGCGACGAAGACGTCGCGGAAGGCCCTGCTGGTTCTCAGCGGGCTGATGTCCATGGCCAGACGGCGCAACATCTTCGGGGTTCTCCTCAGCAGGCAGAATTAGTAAGGTGAGGCTAACCTTAGTTGACCTTAAGGAAAGAGGACAGAGCAGTGCAGCGGGTCCTTATGAATGGAAAGATCCACCGTGCCACCGTGACCCAGGCGGACCTGCACTACGTGGGTTCCCTGACGATCGACGCCGAGCTGATGGCCGCCGCCGACATCGTCGAGGGTGAGCAGGTCCACGTCGTCGACATCGACAACGGTGCCCGTCTCGTCACCTACGCGATCACCGGTGAGGCCGGCACCGGGATCATCGGTGTCAACGGCGCGGCCGCCCACCTGGTCCACCCGGGGCACCTGGTCATCATCATCTCGTACGGGACGTTCGACGCCGCGGAGGCGAAGGCGCACCGGCCCAAGGTCGTCCACGTGGACGGTGCCAACCGCGTCGTCGCGCTCGGCTCCGATCCGGCCGAGCCGGTCGCCGGCGCGGCGGCCCAGATCGCGGGGCGGTGACCGGTGGAGGGGTTCACCCCGTGGCCCGAGGAGTTCGCGGCGCGCTACCAGGCCGAGGGCTACTGGGGCGACCGGCTGCTCGGTGACGTGCTCGGGGACGTGCTCGGCGGGGGCGAGAAGGAGCGGACCGCGCTCGTGGCCGGGGAGGAGCGGCTGACCTACGCGGAGCTGGATCGCCGCGCCGAACGCACCGCCGCCGGCTTCGCGCGGCTGGGCATCCGGCAGGGTGACCGCGTCGTGGTGCAACTGCCCAACACCGCCTCCTTCGTCGTCGTCTTCCTCGCCCTGGTCAGGATCGGCGCCGCTCCGGTGCTGGCCCTGCCCGCGCACCGGGGGAGCGAGATCGGCTACCTGTGCGAGCTGAGCGAGGCCAGGGCGTACGTCATCCCCGACACTCACGGCGGGTTCGACTACCGCGACCTGGCCCGCTCGCTGGCGGTGGAACATGTCGTGGTGGACGGGGACGCCCAGGAGTTCCGCGCGCTGGCCGACCTCGGCACCGGCGCGGGGGCGGACGTGTCCTACGAGCGGCCCGGCCCCGCAGACGTGGGGGTGTTCCTGCTCTCCGGTGGCACCACCGGGCTTCCGAAGCTCATCCCGCGCACTCACCGCGACTACGTCTACAACCTGGAGGCCAGCGCCGAGGTCTGCGGCTTCACCTCCGAGACCGTCTACCTCGTGGTGCTCCCGGTCGCGCACAACTTCGCGCTCGCCTGCCCGGGCATCCTCGGGGTGTTCGCCAAGGGCGGCACGGTCGTGCTGGCGCCCTCCGGGGCGCCCGACGAGGCGTTTCCCCTCATCGAGCGCGAGAGGGCGACGGCGTGCGCGGTGGTGCCGCCCATCGCGCTGCTCTGGCTGGAGGCGGTGTCCTGGTCGAAGGAGGACCTGTCGTCGCTGGAGCTGCTGCAGGTGGGCGGCGCCAAGTTCGCGGCCGAGCGGGCCGCGCAGGTCCCCGGCGTGCTGGGCTGTGCGGTGCAGCAGGTGCTGGGGATGGCCGAGGGACTGCTCAACTTCACCCGCCTGGACGATCCCCGGGAACTGGTCGACACCACGCAGGGCAGGCCGCTGTCGCCGGCCGACGAGATCCTGGTGGTCGACTCCGACGACGTGGAGGTCGCCTCCGGCGAGGTCGGCGAGCTGCTCACCCGCGGTCCCTACACCCTGCGCGGCTACTACCGCGCGCCCGAGCACAACGCGCGCTCCTTCACCCCCGACGGTTTCTACCGGAGCGGAGACCTGGTACGGATGCTCCCCTCCGGCCATCTCGTCGTGGAGGGCAGGGTCAAGGACCAGATCAACCGGGGCGGTGACAAGATCTCGGCCGAGGAACTGGAGAACCACCTGCTGGCCCATCCCGCGGTGCACGACGCCGCCGTGGTCGGTGCGCCGGATCCGGTGATGGGGGAGCGCACCTGCGCCTTCCTGATCGTGCGGGACCAGGCGCCGACGCTGCGGGAGATCAAGCGGTTCCTGAAGGAACGCGGCGTGGCGGGATACAAGTGGCCCGATCGTGTCGAGCTGGTCGACGCCTTCCCCCGCACCCCGGTCGGCAAGGTCAGCACGCCCACCGCACCGCGCACCGCGGCTCCGGGATCGACTTCACCGGCTTGCGCGCCTACAGCGACGGCGACGACGCCCGGCACATCGACTGGAACG
>NZ_JBEXUE010000407.1:0-9101 GCF_040614275.1 Streptosporangium sp. NPDC006013 | reverse complement strand
GTTCAGTCTAGTTCTCTAGCGCCTTGGGCAGCCACGAACAAGGAAAGCCCTCCGCGGGCCTGGCCCGGCAGGCTTCGACCTCACCCGCGACGCCATCACCCGGCTCCACGAGGCGCACGACCTGGAGCGATCCGCCGGTGACCGCCCCAAGGGCCCGATGCGGCGGTCCCGAACACGACCGGCGACGATCGCAGGTCGCGCGGAGGAACCGCCGCATGCGGTGGTGACGGCAGGACGGATTCAGCCCTGGCCGGCCTCCCGCGCCACCCGCTCCAGCCGGTTCCGGTACTCCTCCCACCACGACCGGTCGCCCGGTGCCAGGTTGTCCTTCCCCTCCCGCACCCCGGCGGCCCCGTCGATGAGCTCCCGGACGATGTCGGCGTGCCCGGCGTGCCGCTGGATCTCGGCGGTCAGGTGGACCAGGACCCGGTGCAGCGTCGGCTTGTTCTGCCCCTCGGCCCACCACGGCACGTGGCCGGTCTCGTCCAGCCGCAGCGCCTCGATGGTGGCGTCCGCGTGCTCCCACGCCCGCCGGTACAGCCCGACGACGTACTCGCGGGACTCCTCGGCGGTGGCCCACATGTCCGAGTTGGGTTCCTCAGCCTCGGGGTCCATGTCCTCCAGGCGGCCGGTGGGACCGAACCAGGGCACCTTCTCCTCGAAGTGCCGCCCGAACACGTATCCCAGATAGAGCAACTCGACGCCGATCAGGTGTTTGACCAGCCCCAGCAGGTTGGTGCCGGTCGGCGTCATCGGGCGGCGGGCGTCGTACTCCGAGAGCCCGTCGAGCTTCCACAGCAGCGCCTCACGGGCCTGCTGCAGGTACCGGTGCAGATCGGCTTTCAGCTCTGTTTCGGTCATGTCGACCTGTCCTCCTTGGTCGGTGGTGAATGTCAGGGGCTCAGCAGGCCGACGGGGTTGCCGTCGGGATCGATGAACACGGCTATCCGCCCCATCCCGGGCACGCTCTGCGGCTCCAGCCTCCGGCTGCCACCGAGCTTCTCCGCCCGCTCAAGGGCGGTGTCCACGTCGTCGACCGGGAAGTAGACGACGATCCCGGTGTAGGGGCTGTCCGGACCGGCCTGGCCGATCCCGCCCGCCGGTCGGCCGCCCTCCCCGCCCACCAGCGAGTAGGTCTCGTCCAGCACGTTCATCGGCCAGCCGAACATCTCCTGGTAGAAGTGCCGCGCTCGCGGTGCGTCGGGAGTGGAGATGTCGAACCAGCCGGGCACGGGATGGTGGGTCATGGGAATCCTCCTGGTAGGTGCGGCCGTACTGCCGTCGAAGAGGAGACCTCCACCGTGAGGCAGAATCATCGCTTGTGAGCGAAGTTTCTTCCACACGGACCGAGGACCCCGACCTGGCGCGGGCACGCGACGGCGACAACGCCGCCTTCACCCGTCTCGTGGAACCACTCCGCCGGGAGTTGCACGCCCACTGCTATAGCATGCTCGGCTCCACCCACGACGCCGACGACGCCCTGCAGGACGCCCTGCTGCGGGCGTGGCGAGGGCTCGCGCGCTTCGAGGGCCGTAGCTCGCTGCGCTCGTGGCTCTACACCGTGGCCACCCACACCTGCCTGGACACCGTCGAACGCCGCGGCAGGCGGGCGATGCCCGTCGACCTCGGCCCGTCCAGCGACCACGCCATGGTCGGCGAGGCCCCGCTCGCCGACGTCGCCTGGCTGGGCCCCTACCCCGACGCGGGCCTCGCCGAAGGGCCGGCCGCCCCGGACGCGCGCTACGAGCAGCGCGAAGCCGTCGAGCTGGCCTTCGTCGCCGCCCTGCAGCACCTGCCGGGCAACCAGCGGGCGGCGCTGCTGCTCTTCGAGGTCCTCGGCTTCTCCGCCGCCGAGATCGCCACCACGATGGACACCAGCGTCGCGTCGGTGAACAGTGCCCTGCAGCGAGCCCGCCGGATCGTCGCGGAGAAGGTCCCCTCCCGCAGCCAGCAGCGGACCCTGCGGAAGGTCGGCGACACGCGCCTGCGAGAGATCGTCGCCGGGTACTCCTCCGCATTGGAAAGCGGCGACGCCGACGCCCTGGTCGCGCTGCTGACCGAGGACGTCACCTGGTCGATGCCGCCGCTGGCGCACTGGTACCACGGCCTGGCAGCCGTCACCGACTTCGCCGTACGGGTCCCGATCACCGCGTGCCCGGACTGGCGGCACCTTTTGACCAGCGCGAACGGCCAGCCCGCCGTGGCCTCCTACGTCTGGTACGACGACCTCGGCGCGTACCTCGCCTGGGCGCTCAACGTGCTTACCCTGCGCGGCGACCGCATCTGTGAGATCACCTCGTTCATCGGCCCCGACCACTTCGCACCCTTCGGACTGCCCGCCTCGCTGCCTCTCAAAGAGCGCGATACATGACGTGCAACCCGACGTAGCCCTTCGTCGGGTGCAGAAAACCCTCCGGCACCGTGCCCAGCACCTCGAAGCCGAGCGATCCGTACAGTTTCACCGCGTGCGTGTTGCTCTCCACGACCGCGTTGAACTGCATCGCGCGAAAGCCGGCCGCCCGCGCCCACTCCAGCGTGTACGCGCAGAGCGCCCGGCCCACGCCCTGCCCGGAACGCGCTGGATCGACCATGTAGCTGGCGCTCGCGACATGCGAGCCGTTGCCCGACTGGTTGTTGTTCATCTTCGCCGTGCCCAGGACCTTCCCCGCGTCGTCGACGGCGACGACCGTACGGTTCGGCGGCGGCAACAGCCACCAGTCGCGCCCGGTGTCCCGCCCGAGGTCGGTCGGGTAGGTGAAGGTCTCACCGGCGGTGACGATCTCATGAAAGAACGGCCAGATGGCGGGCCAGTCCTCAGCGGTGGCTTCCCTGATCAGCATCCGCACATGGTGCCGGTTGGGACGCGGAGCCCGCCAACCCTTTTCGCCCGCACCTCGGGCAGGTGCACGACGGCGATCAAGCCGATCAGCACGATCCCCTTCGGGCTTGTCGATCGACAGCGAGGCGGTGTTGGTGGTGATGTCGCCGGAGGCGGAGCCGTAATCAGTCAGGCGGTCGCCTATCTGCGGGCTTCCAACGCCGATGCCGAAGGCGGGCGATCATGACTCCGCGGCATCCGGCCGTACCCCGCCCGACCAGGCGGGGCGGCGTCTCAGCCCGTCCATGCGAACTCGCAAAGATCGAGTAAGCACACCAGCGCCCACAACAAGAGGGCGACGGTCCTTTGCTGCACTCCTGCCCGCATGTTCAGCCCCCGGCTCCTCGACCGCAAAATACTTGCTATATTGCGCAACTATATAATCAATGGTCGCGGAAGTAGGCATGAGCACACAGATCCCGGTTCGGCGGCGTCAGGCACGCGGGGCCGTTCGGCGCCGGCGGCGCCGGCGGCGTGTGCGCAGCCCGGTTCCGGTCGTCGTGCTGGTGGTGGCGTCACTGATCGCCGTCCTGGCGGCCGTGGCCGGATGGACCTATCTCCGGCTGAACGCGAGCATCAACACGTTCGGCGCGGAAGGCGTCGACACTGATCGGCCTGCGGCGAACGTCGCGGGCCAGAACATCCTGGTGCTGGGCTCGGATTCACGTTCGGGCGGCAACAGCAGGCTCGGCGGCGGGCGCGGGGATGTGGGGCGCTCGGACACCGCGCTGCTCGTGCACGTCTACCGCGACGGCAAGCACGCGGTGGCGGTGTCGATCCCGCGTGACACGCTGGTGGACATCCCCCGCTGCCGGCTCCCCAACGGCACCTGGACCGTGCCGCAGACCAACGTGATGTTCAACGCCGCCTTCGCAGTGGGTGCGACCGCGAAGGGCAACCCGGCCTGCACCCAGAACACGGTGGAGAAACTGACCGGCCTGCGGGTCGACCACACGATCGTGATCGATTTCGAGGGCTTCTCGAAGATCACCAAAGCCGTCGGCGGTGTGCCGGTCTGTCTGCCCAAGAACGTCTATCAGGGCGACCTCAACCCCAACCGCGGGGCGCGTGGCCGGCTGCTTTTCGCCAAGGGCCCGCAGACGGTGTCCGGGCAGAAAGCCCTGGATTATGTCCGTATCAGGTACGGCATCGGCGACGGCTCCGACATCGGCCGGATCAAACGGCAACAGGCCTTCATCTCCGGCCTCATCAAGAAGGTGCGGGCGCAGGGCCTCGACCCGGCCACCCTGCTGCCGCTCGCGGAGGCGGCCGCCGCCTCCATGACGGTCGATCCGGGGCTGGGTTCGGCCGACAAGTTGCTGTCCTTCGCGCTGGCGATGAAGGACATCGACCTGCACAACACCAAGTTCATCACGCTGCCCTGGCGATATCAGGGCGCCCGGATCGCCATCGTGCACCCCGACGCCGACCTGCTGTGGGCGGCGCTCAAGGCGGACCGCACCCTCGACGGCATCGACGCCAGCGGCAAGGCCAAGCCGACCTCGAAGCCGACCCCTCCGGTCTCCGGCACCGGGATCAGCCTCGCCCTCTACAACGGAACCACCATCACCGGCCTGGCCGCCCGCGCCGCCACCGAGCTCAAGGCCTCCGGATTCACCGTCACCGCCGTTGGCACCGCCGCTTCCCAGCGCTACACATCAACCATGATCCAGTACGGCCCGGCCGCGCGGGAACAGGCACAGACCCTCGCGCGGGTGTTTCGAGGCGCGAAACTCCAGCCCGTGACCGCGGCCGGCATCACGGTCATCCTGGGCACGACCTATGCGAGCACCGCCGGCGCCACCCCCGGCCCGACCGTGCCGCCCTCGACCCTCAACGGCAAGGCTCGCTCGGCCGACGACGATCCCTGCTCCAATCTGTCCTACGGCTGAGCACCAGCAACGCCCCGCCGTACAGCATGACCACGATCACGAGCAGCAGGTAGTAGGTAATCGGCAGCGCGGTCATGCCGAGCAGGGGGGCAAGCGGCGAAAGCGGCAGTAGCAAGCCCACTGCGGTCAGCGCGCCGGTGGCCACCCACAGCGGGCGGGAGACCCGCCTTCTGGGACGGAGCAGCAGCATGACCAGGGCCTGGGTGAGCAGGTTCTCGATGAACCACCCCGTGTGGAAGGCGGCCTGGCCGGTGGCCTGGGCGGCCTCGGGTACGACCCACATCAGCACGGCGAACGTGGCCAGGTCGGCAAAGGCGTTGAGCGCGCCGAAGACGGCGATGAAACGCAGAATGTCGCGTCGCCGCAACCGGAACGGGCGGCGCAGGACGGCCGGATCGGCCCGGTCGAACGCGAACGCCAGCTGGGCGGCATCGAAGCACAGGTTCTGCACCAGGACCTGCGCGGGAAGCATGGGCAGGAAGGGCAGCAGCAATCCGGCGCAGAGCATCGCGATGACGTTGCCGACGTTGGAGGACAGGGCGACCCGCAGGTAGGTGACGATGTTGCCGGTGCTGCGCCGTCCGGCGACGATCGCGTGGTCGATGGCGGTGAGGTCCTTCGCGGCCAGCACCACGTCGGCGGCCTCACGGGTCACGTCGACCGCGTCGCGCGGACAGATGCCCACGTCGGCGGCACGCATGGCGGGCAGGTCGTTGACGCCGTCGCCCAGGAACCCGATCGTGTGCCCGGCGCCCCGCAACGCCCGCACCAGGCGCGACTTGTGCTCGGGGGTGCAGCGCGCGAAAACGGTCGCCCGCTGGGCGACCTCGGCCAGGGCCGCGTCGGAGAGGCCGTCGAGCTGGCTCGCGGTGACGACCGTGTCGGAGGGCAGCCCCAGCTCCTGGCAGACACGAGCCGCGGTAGCCGGATGATCACCCGTGAGTACCTTGATCGTGACGCTGCGCCGGGCGAGATGGGCCAGCGCGTCCGCCGCCTCCGGCGCGAGCCTGTCGAGCAATCCGACGAAGCCCACCAGGGCAAGGCGCTGATCCTCGCCGGGGTGGTACGAGGCGAGTCCGACGGCGAGCACGCGCAACCCCTTGTCGGCCAGCTGCTCGGCGGTCAGCTGGGCGCGTTGCCTCGCGGCGGGATCGAGGGCGCAGCGTTCCAGCACGTTCTCCACGGCGCCCTTGACCACCAGGAGGTTCGTCGCCGGGCGCGACGGGTGACGCACGATCGCGCTCGAGACGCGGCGCACAGGATCGAAGGGGAGCGCGTCCACCCCCTCGTACTCGCCGAGATCTTGCTCGGCCGCCAGGATCGCCTCATCCAGGGCATCCGGCGTCGGGAGATCGGCCAGGTGGAGCGTCCAGAAGCTGTTGACAGCGGCCCAGCGCAGCACCTCGGGGTCGGAGCGGCCGTCCGGATCCACCGAGCAGTCGACCACGGGCCGGTCCTGCGTGAGAGTGCCCGTCTTATCCGTGCACAGGACATCGATCGCACCCACATCGTGCAGAGCCGAGAGCCGTTTGACGATCACGCCCTGGCCGCGGGCAAGGACGGCCGAACCTCTCGCCAGTACGGTCGTGACGATGACGGGCAGCATCTCGGGCGTCAAGCCGACCGCCACGGCGACCGCGAACGGCAGCGCCTCCAGCCCCCGGCCGCGGAAAACGGCGTTGGCCACGAGGGCGAGGGGCGGGATGAGCAGCATGAGCCGGACCAGAATCCAGGAGATCCCGTTGACCGAGCCTTCGAAGGCCGACAACCTGACCCCGGACTCCTGGTACGCACCGGCGAACCTGGTGTCGGCTCCGGTGGCCACCACCAGTGCGAGGGCGCTGCCGGTGGCCACGCTGCTGCCGTGCCAGCAAAGGTGCTCCTGATCTCCCCCGCCGGGAACGTCGACGGCCTGCTTGGCCACCGGGACGGATTCACCGGTCAGCGCCGCCTGGTGGATCGTCAGCCCGCTGGATCGCAGGAGCCGGACATCGGCGGGAACCAGGTCCCCGGGGCCCAGTTTGATCACGTCGCCCGGCACCAACTGGTCGACGGGCACTTCCCTGTCCACGGGTGTGGCGTGCTCGTCGAGTCGCCGCCGCACAGTCGCCGTGGTGGCCACCAGCTTTCGCAGCGCCGCCGTCGAACGGTCTGCCCTGTACTCGCCGTTGGACCGCAGCACGCAGCTGACAACGACGAGGATCACGATGACGCAGGCCGCACCCCACGAGGCGATGACCGCGGACACCAGCCCGAGACAGAGCAGCACCAGCGTGAACGGATCGCGCAGGCTGCGTGCCAGCCGCCGCCAGGAGGTGACGCGCCGGGGTGGGTGGGTGTTCTCGCCGCGCAGCAGCAGACGCGCCTCAGCATGGGCCTCCACCAGCCCGCGGGGGCCGCTTTCCAGCCGCCGCAGCACCTCCAGCCGGGTGAGCTCGGCAACAGCGGCGAGAGGGAGCCCGTCGTCCCGCAGATCTTGGGGCGCGGCTGTCGGCGCCTCAGGCGCCCAGACCACGGACACGCCTCAATGACCCCGGATGACCCGCCCGTTCGGCGAACCGCCCCACCAGCCCTTGGACCGTGGCCACCACGTCCTCGTCGTCGATCAGATACACCACTCGGCGCCCCTCGCGCCGCGATTTCACCAACCCGGCCAGCTTCAGCTTCGCCAGGTGCTGGCTGACGGCGGGCAACGCGCCGCCCACCCGTTCCGCGAGCCCGCTCACATCGCTCTCGCTCTGCGCCAGCGCCCAGACGATGTGCAGCCGCGCGGACGAGGCCAGCAGCCCGAATGCCGCGGCGGCCTCGGACAGCACCTCGGGGGACGGGTCCTCGATATCGCCACCGCTGGTCGCCACTGTCGCTCTCCCGTCCACCTGGTCCCGCAGGGGGACCAGTCTAGGCATGACGAACCCGGGTCGCCGTCAGGTGACGGGCTTGTCCCTGGCCTCGGCGGCGGCCTGAGCCCGCAGCCGGGCGGCCTGCTCCTCAAGCCGCCTGGCCTGCTCCTCCACCGTCAACTGCCCCTGGGCCACGGCGGCCGGAGGTTCCTGGTCCTGGCCTTCCTGCGTGACCTCGGCCTTGAAGATGCGCAGCGATCGACCTACCGAACGCGCGGTGTCAGGCAGCTTCTTCGCGCCGAACAACAAGACCGCGGCGGCTGCCACGATCAGCCAGTGTGCCAGGCTGAGTGATCCCATCGGCCCGTCCTTTCCACGCAGGTATCCAGTGATGACGCCAGAGTACGACACAATCGGATTGCGCAAGCAAGCAAGTGTCTTCTGGGGCCGGCCCCAACACTGATGATCAAGGAAGCCCGGCTCGGTGCAGGCTGCCGGGGTAGCGCCGGCCGGTGCGCAGGATCGTTCTGCCGGTGATCTCATTGGGGTCTCGGGGGCCGGCGTTGAGGAACAGCGGTATGGCCGCCAACGGCGAGATCGATCCTGGTTGCCGGATTCTCCCGAATGGCCGATTCGGAGAGACCATCACCCGCTGACGCGGTCGGTGACCACTGCCGCGTCAAACAGACGTCCCAGCAGGGCCCCCTGGCCGGACTGGAGGACGTGGGCGGCCTCCAGCGGGATCCAGAAGCACTCGAAGCGGGTGGGTTCCCGCTCCCCGTCATGGTCCTCCTGGCTGCTCCACCGCCTTGCCTTGACGCTGACGGCAAGGTTTAGCGTGGCTGCGCCGGGCGAGCGCGTCGGCCAACCGGAGGAGTGACGATGAAGTTCGCGATCAGCTATAACACCGCTTACTACGGCGCCGACCCCGACCGGATCATGGCCTATGCCCGGCATGCCGAGGACTGTGGCTTCGAGTCGCTGTACCTGCCCGAGCACATCGCGCTGTATCCCGGCGCGAAGGTCGGCCCCTATGAGATCCCGCCGTCGCTGCCCTACGCCGATCCGCTCGACTGCCTGAGTTTCGTCGCCGCGGCCACGCAACGGATCCTGCTCGGAACGGGTGTGCTGCTGTTGCCGTACCACCACCCGGTGGTCCTCGCCAAGCGACTGGCGACCATCGACGTGCTGTCCAAGGGGCGGATGCGACTGCTGACCGTGGGGCTCGGCACCCTGCCGGGCGAGGCCCAGGCGGTGGGCGTCGACTTCAGCACCCGCGGCCGCCGTGCCGACGAGGCGATCGACGTGATGCGACTGCTCTGGGCCGGTGGCGAGGACGGTGTCAGCTTCACCGGGGAGTTCTTCGCCTTCGACGACCTGTGCAGCTTCCCCAAACCCCATGGGATCACGCACCTGCCGATCCACATCGGCGGATCGAGCCGGGCGGCCGCACGCCGCGCCGGGCGGCGCGGCGACGGCTACTTCCCCGGC
>NZ_JBEXUE010000406.1:0-9128 GCF_040614275.1 Streptosporangium sp. NPDC006013 | reverse complement strand
GTTGTCGTGGGCGAAGCACCACCACTCGTCCTCGTCGTCGTTGAGGTTCCGGGTGGCCAAATACAACCGGCCCCGGTCGCCGTTGACGGCGACCGGGCCCTGGGCTGCTCCGGCGGAGTCCATGTTCGCGAGGGCGGTGCGCCCCGCGGCGAGCGGTACGTCGAACACGTCGAACACCCGCCCCGTGGGGAGAATCACATTCGCCTCGGGTTCGTACCGCCACCAGTTGGTCAGCAGGGTGGGGTCGGTGGTGGCCTGCATCTGCCAGGCCACCGAGAGAGGGTGGCAGCCCGGGTCGGGACAGCCGACGCGGTCGCAGGAGCAGGAGCGCGAACCGCCTCTCAGCGGCCGCGCGCCCAGACAGCTCGCCCAGCCCAGCGCAGCGTACTCCAGCACAGAACTGATCATCTGCTTTGGATGACCATGTCGTCTGTTTCGACGAACCATCGGTACCCCGACCATTGTGTCCTCCGTCGTCCGCGCATCCCGCGTGCCACCCGGATGCGACGACCTGTCCACACTCTGGTCAGTGGGAACGTCAAACCCCCCAGGGTCTACGCCACCTGGGACACATCCGCACCGGTTATCGCACTCTAACGCACACGTATCTCCAGCAAGCGACGAACCTCCAGTTCTCGGTACGTGCCGCCGATCTCATCTCAGCTTCGCGGCGACCTCGGTCGCCCAGTAGGTGAGGATCATGTCGGCCCCCGCCCTGCGGATCGCGACCAGCGACTCCATGATCACCCGATCCCGGTCGATCCAGCCGTTCGCGGCGGCGGCCTCGACCATGGCGTACTCGCCGCTGACCTGGTACGCCGCCACCGGCACGTGCACGGCGTCGCGCACCTGGCGCAGGATGTCGAGGTAGGCCAGGGCCGGCTTGACCATGACGGCGTCGGCGCCCTCGTCGAGGTCCAGCCGCACCTCGCGCAGCGCCTCCCCGACCGGTCCCGCCGCGTCCTGCTGGTAGGCGTTGCGGTCGCCGAACTGCGGAGCGCACTCGGCCGCCTCGCGGAACGGGCCGTAGAACGCCGAGGCGTACTTGGCCGAGTACGCGAGGATCGGGACCTGCTCGAAGCCGTCACCGTCCAGGGCCGCCCTGATCGCCGCCACCTGGCCGTCCATCATGCCGCTCGGTGCGATCACCTGCGATCCGGCCCGTGCCTGGGCCACCGCCGCGGCCGCGTAGCGCTCCAGGGTGGCGTCGTTGTCGACCTCCCCCTCAGCGGTCAGGATGCCGCAGTGCCCGTGGTCGGTGAACTCGTCCAGGCAGGTGTCGGTCATCACGACCATCGTGTCACCCACGTCGGAGACCAGATCGGCGACGGCTCGCTGGACGATCCCCTCCGGGTCGTCGGCCGCCGACCCCCTGCCGTCCTTCACCGCGGGGATGCCGAACAGGATCAGCCCGCCCACCCCTGCCTCGGCCGCCTCGTGGGCGGCCTTGCGCAGCGAGTCGCGGGTGTGCTGGAACACCCCGGGCATCGAGCCGATCGGGTTCGGCTGGTCGATGTCCTCCTTCACGAACATCGGCAGCACCAGTTCCGCCGGGTGCAGCCGGGTGCCGGCCACCATCCGGCGCATCGGTGCCGTGCGGCGGAGCCTTCGCGGGCGTGCGACAGGGAACTGGGCCGTCATGTGTCTCCCCCTTCCCCCGGCCGGTAGGGGACTGCGGGCCGGAGAAGCTCGATGTGTGTGCCGGCTCACCGCTCGCCGCGACGCGCCGCTGTCTCATGGCGCGCCGCCCGGCACCGCACATCACGCACCGCGTTCCGCGGCACTCCGGGCGCCACGCCCCACCACCTGTGGCGACGCACCGCCTGCCGGGGCGCCGCCGGTCACGGCCCGGCGCGCTCGCGCGGGACCGTCGAGCACGGCCTGCCCGCCCTTTTCGCGCGGGCAGCCGCCTTGTTCAAGGTTACTTGGCGCGGCGCCGGGCCCCTCTTCGGGTCTGCGAGGGCCTGCGGGGAACGTCCCCCGCCATGACCGCGGCCTGCCGCTGCTTGGCACCGTACTCCGCCAGCGCCGCCGCGAGGGCGGAAGTCGAAGGTTTGTCGGCCATGACGTCGACCCTGAGCCCGAATTCCTCCGCGGTCTTGGCGGTCTGCGGGCCGATCACGGCGATGACCGTGACGTTGTGCGGCTTTCCCGCGATGCCGACCAGGTTGCGGACGGTGCTCGACGAGGTGAACAGCACCGCGTCGAACCCACCGCCCTTGATCGCCTCGCGGGTGGGGGCGGGCGGCGGCGCGGCGCGGACGGTCCGGTAGGCCGTCACGTCGTCGCATTCCCAGCCGAGCTCGATCAGTCCGGCCACCAGCGTCTCGGTCGCGATGTCGGCGCGCGGCAGCAGCACCCGGTTGATCGGGTCGAGCATCGAGTCGTACGGGGGCCACTCGACCAGCAGGCCCTCCGACGACTGCTCGCCGGACGGCATCAGATCGGGCCTGACGCCGAACTCCACCAGGGCCCGCGCGGTGCTCTCGCCCACGGCCGCGACCTTGAGCCCGGCGAACGCGCGGGCGTCCAGGCCGTACTCCTCGAACTTCTCGCGCACCGCCTTGACCGCGTTCGCGCTGGTGAAGGCCACCCACTCGTAGCGTCCGGTGACCAGGCCCTTGATCGCCCGATCCATCTGCTGCGGGGTGCGCGGCGGCTCGACGGAAATCGTGGGGACCTCCTCGGGCACCGCGCCGTACGAACGCAGCTGGTCGACCAGGCCGGCCGACTGCTCCTTGGTCCTGGGCACCAGCACCCGCCAGCCGAACAGCGGTTTGGTCTCGAACCAGGACAGCCGGTCGCGCATGCCGACGGCCTCCCCGACCACGATCAGCGCGGGCTCGACCATCCCGGCGTGCTTGAGATCGGGCCCGATCCGGCCCAGCGTGGTCACCACGGTGTGCTGCTCGGTCGTGGTACCCGCGCTACTGATCGCCACCGGCGTCGAGTCGGGACGGCCCGCCGCGATCAGCGCCTTGCCGATCGGAACGGCCTCGGCGACGCCGTTGTAGATCACCAGAGTGCCCGCTCCCGCGGCGTAGGCGGACCAGTCCTTGATCTGGGTCGCGTCCACCACCCGGAACTCGGGCACCGACACCGCGGCCGGGATCCCGGCATAGGTGAGCACCGCCGTGGCCGGGGGCACGCCGGGCACGATCTCGAAGTCCACCTCCGCCTTGGCGCAGGCCGCGACCTCCTCGGTGATCGAGGAGAAGAACATCGGGTCGCCCGCGCACAACCGCACGACGCAGCTGCCGCCCTTGGCTGCCTTGACGGCCTTCAGCGAGACGGCGCCCTCCTCTGCCGTGCCGACGATCTCGACGCCCTCGCGGCAGTGACGTAGCAACGAGCCGTACGCCTCCTGGTCGAGGATGACGATGTCCGCTCTGGAGAGCAGATCGGCACCGCGTAGCGTGAGCAACCCCTCATCGCCGGGCCCCGCGCCGACAAAGGCGACGAACCCGGACGGATGCTCGAAGGTGGTACTTCCGGAGCTCAATGTGCTTGCTCCCCTATCAACGTGCCGGCCCCTTCGGCGATCATCTCGGCCGCGAGGTCGCGACCGAGATCCATGGGCGCAGAAGAGCTCCCGGCGGCGGACTTGCGCACCGCCCGCCTGCCATCGACGGCGACGGCAGCGGCGGTCAAAAACAGATCGTGCCCGTGCTCGGCCGCGTACGTGCCCAGCGGGGCGGCGCACCCCGCCTCCAGGGCATTGAGCACCGCGCGCTCGGCGGTGACCTCGGCGCGGGTACGCGCGTCGTCGAGCACGCTCAGCAGCTCGATCATGTCGGCTCTGTCGGAGCGGCACTCCACAGCCAGCGCTCCCTGACCGGGGGCGGGGAGTATCTCCTCGACCTCGAAGATCTGGGAGATCTCGGCCTCGCGGCCAAGCCTGCCGAGCCCGGCGGCGGCGAGCACGACCCCCTGCAGCTCACCCGAGGTCACCTTACCGATCCGGGTGTCGGCGTTGCCCCGGATGGGCACGTAGTCGAGATCAGGACGAATCATCCGAAGCTGGGCGATCCTGCGCGGGGAGCCCGTGCCGATCTTCGCTCCGGACGGCAGGTCGGCCAGCTTGGCGGCGCTCACCAGGGCGTCCCTGGGGTCGTCGCGCGGCGGGATCGCCGCGATGACCACGCGCGGGTCGGGCGTGGTGGGCAGGTCCTTCAGCGAGTGCACCGCGAAGTCGATCGAGCCCTCGATCAGCTCGTCACGGAGCGCGCTGACGAAGACGCCCGTACCGCCGAGCTGCGTGAGGTCGCCCTTGGTCACGTCACCGAAGGTGACGACGCCGACGAGCTCGACGGCCCTTCCGGTCAGCTCGGTGAGGCGGTCGGCGACCAGGCCCGACTGCGTGGTCGCCATGACGCTCCGCCTCGTTCCCAGCCGGAGCGGAGGAGAAATGCTGCTCACAAGCCTGCCTCCTTCTTGCTCGGCTCGGTGTTCCTACCCTGCTCGACGTCGATCGTCTCGATACGCCGCACCGCTTCGGGCACCTTCGGGTCAAGATTGAACAGTTCGCGGAGTGCTTCCGCATAATGATCGCCCGCCGGAGACTCCGCCAGCTGCTTGACACGCACTGTGGGCTCGTGGAGTAGCTTGTCGACCACCCGCCTGACGGTCTGGGTGACCTCGGCCCTGACTCGTCCGTCGAGTTCGGGAAGCCGCGCGGCGAGCCGTTCGAGCTCCGTCTCGACCACCTGCGCCGCCTTGCTCCGCAGCGCCACCACGGTCGGCGTGACGCGCGCGGCGCGCTCGGCCGACAGGTAGGCGGCGACCTCCTCGGCGACGATGCCGCGCACGGAGGCCACGGCCTCGGCCCGGCCACCGTCGTCGGTGCCGGCGTCGGCCCCGCTCTCCTGCATGGACTCCAGGTCGACCAGCGTCACGCCGGGCAACCGCCGTACGGCGAGGTCGACGTCGTGCGGCAGGGCCAGGTCCAGTATGAACATCCGGTGCGGAGTCACCATGTCGGCGGTGACGACCACGTCGGTGGCGCCGGTGCAGGAGATGACCAGGTCGGCCCTGGCCAGCTCCCTCTCCAGGTCGCCGAACTCGGCGGCCCGGCCGCCGACCGTCTGCGCCAGCCGCACCGCGCGCTCGTGGGTCCGGTTGACCACCACGATGTCGGTGAGGCCCGCCCGCTGCAGGGTCGCGGCCGACAGGGCGCTCATCGAACCCGCGCCGACCACCAGGGCCCGCGTCCCCTCAAGGGGACCGAGGGCCCGCTCGGCGAGCGTGAGCCCGACCCCGACGAGGGAGGCGCCGGCCCGGTCGATGCCGGTCTCGGTGTGCGAGCGCTTGCCCACCCGCAGTGCCTGCTGGACGAGCTCGTTGAGCGTCGGGCCGAGCGTGCCCTCCTCCTGGGCCAGCCTGAGCGCCGAACGCACCTGGCCGAGGATCTGCCCCTCGCCCAGGACCATCGAGTCGAGGCCCGAACCGACCGAGAACAGGTGCTCGATCGCGCGATCCTCGTAGTGCACGTAGAGGTGGGCGGCCAGCTCGTCCATGGGGACGCCGGAATGGGTGCTGAGCAGCCAGGAGATCGACGTCACCGCGGCGTGGAACCGGTCGGCCTCGACGTAGACCTCGACCCGGTTGCAGGTCGAGACGACCATGGCCTCGACGACGTGGACATCCCGGTGGACGTCCTGGAGCAGCTTCACCAGCGAGTCACCGGAGACGGAGACCCGTTCCAGCAGGGCCACCGGGGCCGTGCGGTGGCTCAGGCCGACGACGAGAACGCTCATCGACCCTCCACCGCCTTCCCCGAGAGGGCGCGGTCCGCCCCCGTCGTCTCCATGTTCGTGGCACGCGTCATAGTGATCATGCTCATCGTGGTCGCCCGGGAAGGCCTGAAGAGTGTGTGCCCGTCAGTTCGTGTGCGGTGCTTCCTCACAAGTCCACCGCCTCGGGCCACTCCTCGGCCATCGCGGGCCCCCCACTCGTCCGATCCGTCTTACGTTGCTCGTGGAACGCAAGGATCTGTAGTTCAATCGATAGGTCGACTTTACGGATATCGACACCTTCTGGAACAGAAAGTACAACGGGGGCAAAGTTCAGGATGCTGGTGACCCCCGCGGCAACGACCCGGTCGGCCACCTGCTGGGCCGCCACGGCCGGTGTCGCAAGCACCACGATCGACACTCCCCGCCGTCGTATCACGGCTTCCAGCTCGTCGATGTGCTCCACATTCAATCCCGCGATGTGGTCGCCCACCACTTCGGGGTCCGCGTCGAGCAGCGCCGCGACCCTGAATCCTCGGGAGACGAACCCGCCGTAATTGGCGAGCGCACGACCGAGGTTACCCACTCCGACGATGGCAACGGCCCAGTCCTGGGTGAGGCCCAGCTCACGGGAGATCTGGTAGATCAGATATTCGACGTCGTAGCCGACCCCTCGGGTGCCGTACGACCCGAGGTGGGAGAGGTCCTTGCGAAGCTTGGCGGAGTTGACGCCGGCCGCGACGGCCAGGTCCTCCGAGCTCACGGTCGCCAGGCCACGCTCGGCCATGCCGTTCAGCGCTCGCAGATAGAGCGGCAGCCGGGCGACGGTCGCCTCGGGTATGCCGCGTTCGCGGGCTTGGGACAGACGGCGGATCACGTGCCGGAGCTCCAGGGGGACAGGCGGCCGGCGCGGCCCGGACGCGACGGATGACGAGGTGAGGCCACTGTCATTCAGGTTAGTCCTTTTGTGAACCGGTGCACAAAGTGAGTGTTCACAATCTTGGCCACCCCCTCCGCCGGTTCGTGGTCCGACCCCCTCATCAGGGCCCTGACCTGCGCCTCCGACAGGTTCCCCGAGGGCCGTCACCGGACCGCCCACCGCCCACCAGGCAGGCCGGCGGGCAGTCCGGCGTGGCGCCCTGACTCGGCTACCGTGGCGGTCATGTCACCCCGAGACCATCGCATCACCCTGCTCGGCAAGCCCGGTTGCCACCTGTGCGACGACGCGCGGGCGGTGATCGAACGGGTCGCCGCCGAACTCGGCGTCCCGTGGGAGGAACGCGACATCACGGCCTCGGCGGAGGATCAGGCACGGTACTGGGAGATGATCCCGGTCACCTTCGTCGACGGCGTGCAGCACGACTTCTGGCGCGTCGACGAGAACCGCCTCCGCGCCGCCCTCGGCGCCTGAGACGTCTCGCCTGATCTGATCCGGCGCGCGGACGACCACCGCCCGCGCGCCGTGGTCACGGCCTGAAGGCCGTCGGGAGCGGCATCACCTTCGCGGCGTTCATGGTGAGCTCGATGACGTTGGTGGCGAGCACCATCGGCTGGCGCTCGGTGACGAAGCGCTCCGTGTGCGGCTGGCGTTGATGGTCGCTGTAGGCGACCTCGTCACGGTAGATCTCGTAGACGATGCGCTGGAGCGGCGCCGACTTCACCGAGTGGCAGGCGTAGATGAGCGTGTCCGGCTCGGATCGGCGTACCGCCTCGACGGTCTCCTCGGCGAGCCGGTCGAACCTCTCGCCGGTGCCGTCGAGGAGGGTGAAGACGGTCAGCATGCCGAAGATGCTCGGTGAGGGACGGCCCGAGCCGCCCGGCAGGTCACCCGCCCCGCCCGGTCCACCCGGGTACATGGCGCCGCTTGCGGGGGTGGCGCCGAATGCCTGGTCATAGCCGGGAAAACCGCCTCGCCCCTGGTCCATGCCCAGGGAGGGCGCGCCGCCGAACGCCTGGTCGGCGGGCATCGGCTGGAGACTGCCCGGCCTGCCGAACTCACCGGTGGCGGGCCCGGTGGGCCTGCCGAACTCACCGGTGCCCGGGCCGGACTGCCTGCCGGGACCGGGAGCCCCGTGCCTGCCGAACTCGTGGGCCGGAATGTCGTACTCGCCGGTCGTCGGCCCCCCGGCCGGCATGCCGAACTGACCGGTGACCGGCGGCTGTCCCCCGGGGGCGCCCCCCCGTCTGCCGAGGTCGCCGCCGAACGGCTGGTCGGGGGAGGGCATGCCGTACTCACCCGCCATGAACATCCCGGTGGCGGGTCCGCCGAACCTGTCGTCGCCCGGCGGAGGCTGCTGCCCCATGCGCGCCGCGTAGTCGACCTCCTGGTCGCCCGCGCGGTACTCGGCGACGAGGTCGCCGAGCCCGGAGCGGCGGGGGGGCTCCTCGGCCAGGGTCCGGCCGCCGGAGGCCTCCTGGGACATCCTGCGTCCGGCGACCTGCACGTCGCGGGGCTGGTACTCGGGGGGCCTGAGTGTCGGGAGGCGCTTCTCCCAGTCGTCGTCCTCGGCCTCCTCGTCGTCGTCCTCGTAGGGCGCGAGCGGACGGAGCAAGGCGTACCAGACGGCGGCGGCGGTGACGAGGAGCAGCAGCGCGGTGAACATTCCGGGCACCGCGAAACTGACGGCTCCCACCAGGGCGAGACCGGTGGGGCCGAGCACCAGGAGCGCGTGCATGTTGTCGGCGTCGTAGTCGTCGCCGCCGCGCCAGCGCACGACCGCGAGCAGCAGTCCGGCCAGCAGCACGATCGCGACGATCACGTGGACGACAAGCAGCAGGTATTTCGACGGCAGATCCCAGTGGTGGCTACCCAGCGGGAGGACCTTGGCGAAGTCCTTGTCCTGCAGGACCGGGTCGACCGCCAGGATCACCGTCGCGATGACGGTGAGTGCGATCCCCAGGAGCCACGAGGCGAACCTGGCCGTGCCCTTACGGGCCAGCAGTTGGATGGCTCCAACAGCCAGCCACAGGGGCGCCAGCATGGATCCGGTCAGTTGATAAACACGAAATATTCCTGCCCCGAACCCGATTATGTAGCCGATGGCGATTACTCCGAGTGAGACGGAGAGAGACGCCGTCGTGATGCTCCAGGCGATCAGCCAGCCCTTGGGCTCACTGCGAAGACGGCTGATGAGAGCACCGGTGGCGATGACGGCGAGCAATGCACCGGCGAAGGCGATGACAGCGACGAGGACTTCCATGGTGTCTCCAATGCTGCCGGACA
Source organism: Streptosporangium sp. NPDC006013 (assembly GCF_040614275.1). Lineage (NCBI taxonomy): Bacteria > Bacillati > Actinomycetota > Actinomycetes > Streptosporangiales > Streptosporangiaceae > Streptosporangium > Streptosporangium sp. NPDC006013. The sequence continues at coordinate 173 of NZ_JBEXUE010000406.1, read as the reverse complement.
TTACCCCCTAACCGGTAGCCGAACCCTCGGTCGGCTCCCGGAGTCGGCATGAAACAACCGACCCAACACCGTATCTGGTGATTACCCCCAGTCACGGCGCTTCGAAGTGGATTGTGGAATTACCGCTTGGTTTCCTAGAGTGATCAGGCACGCCGTACCCCCTTCCCCTCAGG
>NZ_JBEXUE010000405.1:0-9174 GCF_040614275.1 Streptosporangium sp. NPDC006013 | reverse complement strand
CCTTACCGGGTGAGCCTCGTCTCCCCAGTAGGCACGGGTCCGGTTACGAACAGGCGGCGGCGAGCTTGGTGGTCGCCTCCTGGAACTTCGTCCCGACCGTTCCGAGGGCCGCGGCCGAGGCGGCCGGGTCGTTCGGGTCGATCTTGATCGACTCGAACGACGTGGCCAGGTCGGTGAGCGCGGCGGCCACATCGCCGTCGGCCGTGCCGGCCAGTGCCTTGAGGTCGGCGGCGAGCTTGGCGGTGGCGTCGTTGAACTTGCCGGGGTCACCGGCGCCCGCCGTGGCGGAGGTGGTGTAGTCCGTGAAGATCTTCGTCCACCCGGCCTCGGTGCAGATCGCGTCGTTGCCGGACGAGCCGCCGCAGGCGGCGGTCATCGATATGAGAGCGGCTCCCGCGGCGGCGACAGCGATACGGCGGGAGGAAAAGGCGCGGAACATTTTTACCTTTCATTGCATTTCGTGACAGGTGAGACGGTAAGCATAGGGACTTGCGCGTCACTTTCACGGCACTTACAGAAGTGACTCAAGTGACCTGGTGTGATTTCACTCTCGCTGTGGGTAAGAGCGGGGTATGGCTGAGGTGATCGTCGAATCCGGTTCCGGTCAGCGCTCGCTCAAGCGGGTCATCGGGCGCAGGGTCCTGCTTCTGTTCGTGGTGGGCGACATCCTTGGCGCGGGGATCTACGCGCTGGTCGGGAAGGTCGCGGGCTACGTCGGGGGAGCCCTGTGGCTGCCCTTCCTCGTCGCCTTCCTGCTGGCGGCGCTGACGGCGACCGCCTACGCCGAACTCGTCGGTAAGTATCCGCAGGCCGCGGGTGCTGCACTTTATGTGAATAAAGCGTTCAATATCCCTTTTGTCACTTTTATTGTGGCATTCGCGGTGATGATGAGCGGGATCACCTCGGCGAGTGCCGCCGCACGGGCCTTTGGTGGCAACTACCTCGCGGAGTTCGTCACGCTGCCGGTCGTCGTCGGCGCGTTCATCTTCCTCGGCCTGGTCACCCTGGTGAACTTCGCCGGCATCTCCGAGTCCATCAAGGTCAACGTGGTGCTGACGATCGTCGAGGCGTTCGGCCTGCTGGTCATCATCGCGATCGGGATCTACGCCCTGCTGTCCGGTGACGGCGAGCCGTCCCGGGCCCTGGAGTTCCACCCGGTCAACGGCGCCTTCCTCGGTGTTCTGGGAGGCACGGCACTCGCCTTCTACGCGCTGCTCGGTTTCGAGGACTCGGTCAACCTCGCCGAGGAGGCCAAGAACCCGCAGCGGGACTTTCCCCGGGCGCTCTTCGGCGGCCTGGCCGCCGCGGCGATCATCTACCTGGGGGTCGCGTTCACGGCGACCATGCTGGTCGACACCAGGACGTTGACCACCTCGTCCGGCCCGTTGCTCGAAGTGGTCAAGGTCGCCGGGCTGGCGTTCCCGCCCAAGTTGTTCGCGCTGATCGCGCTGCTCGCGGTGGGCAACACCGCGTTGATCAACATGCTCATGGCCTCGCGCCTGGTCTACGGCATGGCGCGGGAAGGGATCGTGCCGCGAATCTTCGCGTCGGTCCATTCGACGAGATCCACCCCGTGGGTGGCCATCGTCTTCACCGTGGGGGTCGCGGCGGTGCTGGTCGCCACCGGCGACGTGGGCAACCTGGCCGACACCACGGTGCTTCTACTGCTCTGCGTCTTCATGATCGTCAACGTGGCCGTGCTGGTCCTGCGCAGGGAGCGCGTGGACCACGAGCACTTCCGGGCGCCGAGCTGGATGCCCGCCCTGGGGGCGCTGGTCTGTCTCGTCCTGGCGCTGCCGGTCACCGGCAGGGGGGCGGACGTCTACATCCGAGCGGGGGTCCTGCTCGCGATCGGGATGATCCTCTGGTTCGTCAACCGGCTCTTCCTGTCAGAAGGGCAGAGCTCGTCCTGAGGGGGTGCGGAGGTCGAGGGGGGCGGGTTTCCGGGGTGGCCGAGGCTTTTGGAGGATTAAGACCTTTTTCATGTCGTACTCCCTCTTTGTTGGAGTTTGAGAGAGACTACGCCAGCTGACTGACTTTTTCGCGGTTTTTTCGCCGGGCGCGGACCGCTCGGGGGTGGAGGTATCGTCCCCGAGGTCCCGGCTGTGTCGTTGAGGGAATCAGTAGTGGCGTTTGAGGGGTTGGGGGCTCTATGTCCGCAGAGTACGGAGGGCATGTTTCCGGCAGGGACCCCGTCTGTTCCAAGCCGGAGACCTTGTGGCCGTGCGGGGAGGCCCTCTCGTCGTCGCCGATGCCGACCGAGCCCACCGCCCTCAGCGCGCCGGTGCCCGGCACCCGGGCCAGACCGGTGTCGCCCGTCGTCGGTCTCGTCGTACTGCTGGGTGGCGGTGTGGGCGCGGAACAGCGGACCGTACTCGCGTGACCAGGCGGTGCCGTCGAAGTGCAGGATGAGCACCTGCCCCGGATGGTCGGCGTCGACGCCGTTGATCCACAGGTCGCCGGGTCCGAGTTCCTTGTATCACCACCGGTGGGCCGTGCCCGCCAGGATTGGAACCGCCTGTTCGGGGGCACCTGGCACATAGTCAGGAGGGGATACCGATGTCGAGGGGCGAAGGCGGTGCGGGATTCCGGATCCGAACCGACAGGCACCGTCACTTCACAACCAGGTACGCGGCGGGGGCGCTGGACTACGGGTCCTCCCCCCCCGGTTGAGGGAGCAGGCCGACGTCGCCCTGCGGGCGACCGATCACCCGCGCCTGGTGATCGACCTCACCGAGGTCACCTTCTGTGACTCCACCGGGTACGGCGTGCTGATGTACGCCCTCGCCCGCGTCCGCCGTCTGACGGGCTCGCTCGTCCTCGTCGGCCTCTCCGCCGCGATGCGGAACCGGCTGAGCCGCCTCGGAGTGGCAGAACTGTTCGACACCCGCCGTACGGTTGAGGAGGCGATGAAGGTGTTCCCCGGAACGACGTGAACGACCGGTGGGCCGACGTGCTCCGTGGCCCACCGGGGTGGTTCACACCGTATGAGACAGTTGTGTTGCTTGGGACAAGGTAGGTCAGAAGGTTGGTCATGTTCGTGGGAAATGAGGCGGAGCCTGCTTTCACCGCCACCTCGGGGTTGCACGGCACCGCGCTCGTCGTGCGGGCGAGTGGGGAGCTTGATCACTACCACACGCCGGTGCTGCGGGAGGAGATGGGAAGGGCGTGGAGTGCCCTGCCCTCGCAGCTTCTCATCCTCGACCTGTCGGCCCTGACCTTCTGTGACTCCTCGGGGATCGGCGAGTTGCTCCAGGTTCGCCACCACGGCCTGAGCGAGGGAGTGCGAGTCATCCTCACTGGAGTTCAGGGCAACCTCGCCCGGCGGCTCAACCTGGCCGGCCTGACCCAGGTGTTCGAGATGTTCCCTTCCGTGGCCGAGGCGCTGGAAGCGGCCTGAGGCGAGGTTCCGCACGACGCGCGACCACCGTGCGAGATCAAACGGTGCCCTCGCCGACAAAGGTCTCGAAGAGCCGCTCGCGATCGATCACGGTCGTGATGAACGTCTGGCTGCCGACGGCCGGCCGCGCGCCCCACGCGCCGCCCTCCTCCCGGACCATCTCGACCTCCGCCCAGCCGGCGATGGCGTGGTCGATGGCCACGCAGGCCGCGGTGGGGTCGTGCAGCAGCTTTCCCCCCGGCTTCTTGCGCAGGTAGTGCTCCATGCCCGAGAACACCAGGGCGAGCCCGGCCGCGCGGTCCCGGTACGGCCGCAGCCGCTCGTGGAACTCCCGGTCGTAGCGAACTCCGTGGGTGACGTTCTTGGACACCAGTTCGCGCCGGGCGATCCGGTCACCGGACGACAGCGCGAGCCGGGCCGCCCCGGGGGCGCCGTTGAAGTTGAACGTCGGGCACACGGTACGGCCGTCGAACTTCGGCAGCCGGTGCTCGGGCGGCACGATGTTGTCACCGGCGAACCCGCCCTGGGCCACCCACCGGCTCAGCCTCACCCCCGCCTGCTCGTCGAGAAACCGCTGGAGGTTGTGCAGTGGGCCGCCGGTGAGAAGCGTGGCCCGGGGGTGGTGCTCCAGGGTCCGGGCGATCAGGGCGCCGGGCGGGGCGTCCGGCAGGGCCGGGGCAGGAGCGCCGAGCCAGCGGTGATGGAAGGCCGACACATGGTCCTTGCCGGTGCCGGGATCACTGGCGCCCACCGGGACGTCGTCTCGGCCGACCAGTTTGAGCACGTGCCGGACCAGCCCGACCTGGGCCGCCGACCCGGGGGTGACGGTGACGGCGCGCAGCCGTACCGCCGGATGGGTCGCGACCAGGCACAGGGTCAGCACATCGTCGGGATCCTGGGTCTCCAGATCGAGCAGTAGATCCAGCATCGCGTCTCGTGACCTTCCCCGCGCCGTGGTGAAAAGCTTAAATGTTCGCTGATCGTACGAAGTCAGTGCAGAACGAAGCCAGCCATTTATCGCGTTCGCGCTTCAGAACATTCGGAGTTCTTGGCGCGTCCAACCGGTCGGCGACTCACCGCGACGGAGTGATCGGAATGGGCGCGTTAACAGCGAGAGACCCACAGCGAATCGGGCAGTACTGGCTGGCCGGACGGCTCGGCGAGGGGGGGCAGGGTGTCGTCTACGAAGCCTATGACGAACAGGGCGCACGGGTCGCGCTCAAGGTGTTGCACGCCTCCAACGACCCCGGGTTGCGGGACCGCTTCCAGCGCGAAGTCACCGCGGCTCAGCGGGTGGCGTCTTTCTGTACGGCTCGCGTGCTCGATGCCGATGCGAATGGGGACAAGCCATACATCGTCAGCGAGTACATCGAGGGGGCGAGCCTGCGCCAGGTGGTGCGGAGCGGACGCCGGTTCACAGGGGACGATCTGCACCGGCTGGCCACCGCGATCGCCACAGCACTCACCGCCGTGCACGATGCCGGGGTCGTTCACCGGGACCTGAAGCCGGACAACGTGCTACTGGCGGCTGACGGGCCGAGGGTCATCGACTTCGGCATAGCGCGGACCGAGGAGATGTCGCTGAGCTCGGCCGGAGTGGTCGCGGGCACGCCGCCGTACATAGCCCCAGAGGTGTTCACCGGAAGGCGTGCCGAGGCGGCGGCGGATGTTTTCGCCTGGGGTGCCATCATGCTGTTCGCCGTCACCGGTCAGGACGCCTTCCGGGCCGAAAGCCTGGGCGCGACGATGCATCGGGTGCTGTCGCTGGAGCCGGATCTGAGTGCGTTGCCGGCTTCGATGAGGGCCTTGGTGGCCGCGGCACTGGCGAAGGATCCTGACGCACGGCCGTCGGCGCGGGAGTTGCTGCTGGCGTTGGTGAGCGGTAGCGGAGCCGGTGCCGCTGGGCTGCTCAGCGCGGGCAGTGCGCGGGCGCGTGGGATCCGAGCACCCGAGGTGGCGGATCCGGCGCTTGGCATGTTGGCCGAACAGGCGTACAAGGCGTTGAGCGGCGCCGAGCGGGAGCTGGTGCCAGATGTCTTCCTGCGGCTGGTGGTCATCGGCGAGGACAACGTGGAGACCGCCCGCCCGGCGTCGACGGCCGACCTGCTGGAGGAGCGGCCAGAGCCAGAGCGAGCCGCGGTCCAACGCATCCTGGAGACGTTCTCCTACCTGATCTCCACCCGAGAAGAGGAGATCAGCCTGTTGCGTCCGGCGGTGTTACGCGCCTGGCCGCGGCTGCGCCGATGGGTGGATGCCGATCGGGACGGACTGGCGATCCTGGACGGGCTGACCACCGCGGCCCGACACTGGGAAGAGCACGAACGCAAAGACGGGGACCTGCTTCGAGGCAATCGCCTGGAGACCGTCCAGCGATGGGCGGCCACCGACCGTCGCCAGCTGACGCTGACCCGGCTGGAACGCACTTTCCTTGAGGCCAGTACCCGCGCCGTGACCCGTGGCGTCAGGCAACGCCGGCTGGCTGTGATCAGCCTGGTGATTCTGCTGATCGGGGCATTGGCGGGAGCCGGTGCCGCTGTCAACGCGGCCAACAACGCCGACGTTCAGCGGTCGATAGCCGAGGGTGAGCGGACCAAGGCGGAGAAGCAGGCCAGGGCGACTCTGTCTCGCCAACTTGCGCTGCAGAGCGCAGAACTCAGAACAGCCGATCCCAAGATAGCCCAATTGCTTGCTGTCACATCACGGCATTTTGCTCCCACTCCCGAAGCCCGCCACATCATGCTCGACATTCTCGCCGACCCGGCACGAGAAGAACTGGTCGGCCACACCAATTCCGTGAACGCGGTGGCTTTCAGTCCCGATGGGACCGTTCTGGCCACCGCGAGTGACGACGAGACCGTCCGGCTGTGGGATGTGGCCACTCGTCGGCAGGTCGGTCAGCCTCTCACCGGTCACACCGACATCGTACGCGCGGTGGCTTTCAGTCCCGATGGGACCGTTCTCGCCACCGGCGGCTTGGATAGGACCGTCCGGTTGTGGGATGTGGCCACTGGCAGGCAGGTCGGTCGGTCTCTCACCGGTCACACCGAAGGCGTGAACGCGGTGGCTTTCAGTCCCGATGGGACCGTTCTCGCTACCAGCGGCTTGGATAGGACCGTCCGGTTGTGGGATGTGGCCACTGGCAGGCAGGTCGGTCGGTCTCTCACCGGTCACAACAATGCGGTGGCTTTCAGTCCCGATGGGACCGTTCTCGCCACCGGCGGCCTGGATAGGACCGTCCAGCTGTGGGATGTGGCCACTCGCCGGCAGGTCGGCCGACCCCTCACCGGTCACACCGATTTCGTGAACGCGGTGGCTTTCAGTCCCGACGGCACCGTTCTCGCCACCGCGAGTGACGACAGGACCGCTCGGTTGTGGGACGTGGCCACTGGCAGGCAGGTCGGCCGACCCCTCACCGGCCACACCAGGACTGTGCACGCGGTGGCCTTCGGCCCCGGCGGAAGCATCCTCGCCACGGTGAGCGACGATGACACCGCCCGCCTGTGGGACGTGGCCACCGGCGAGCAGCTCGGCCAACCCCTCAGTGGCCACACCGATTCCGCGAACGCCGCGGTGGCCTTCAGCCCCAACGGTGCGACCCTCGCCACCACGGGTAGAGGCGAGACCGTCTGGCTCTGGGATGTGGCCACCCACCGCCAGATCGGCCGGTCTTTTACCGGCCCCGACTTCGCACGTGCGGTGGCTTTCAGCCCCGACGGCACGACTCTGGCCATCTCAAGGGACGACAAGAGCGTTGTCCGGCTCTGGGACAGAGAGACTCACCGCCAGATCGGCCGACCCCTCACCGGCCACACCGAATTCGTGAGCGCGATGGCGTTCAGCCCCGACGGCGCGACTCTGGTCACCGCAAGCGACGACAAGAGCGTCCGAATCTGGGACGGGGACACTCACCGCCAGGTCGGCGAACTCTCCATCGGCCCCGGCTTCGTGAGCGCGGTGGCCTTCAGCCCCAACGGTGCGACCCTCGCCGCGGCGGGTGACGACAACGCCGTCCGGTTGTGGGACGTGGCCACCCGTAAGCAGGTCGGTCAACCCCTCACCGGTCACACCAGAACCGTGAACGCGACGGTTTTCAGCTCCGATGGCACAACTCTGGCAACCGTCGGTAACGACAACACCATCCGCCTCTGGAGCGGAGTCACTCACCACCAGATCGGCCAACCGCTTGCCGGCCGTAATTTCGCAGCGCTCACACTGGCCTTGAGCCCTCGCGGTACGACCCTCGCCACCGCGGGTGACGACAACGCCGTCCGGTTGTGGGACGTGGCCACCCGTAAGCAGGTCGGTCAGCCTCTCACCGGTCACACCGACGTCGTACGCGCGGTGGCTTTCAGTCCCGACGGGACCGTTCTCGCCACCGCGAGTGACGATGGGACCGTCCGCCTGTGGGACGTGGCCACTCGCCGACAGATCGGCCAACCCCTCACCGGCCACACCGACATCGTGAACGCGGTGGTCTTCAGTCCCGACGGGACCGTTCTCGCCACCACAGGCGTGGACAAGACCGTCCGGCTCTGGGACGTGGCAACGCCCGCCGACCCGTTCTCCTCGCTGTGCGCCATCGCCGGGCGATCCCTCACTTCCGAGGAATGGGCGCAATATCTTCCGGAGGTGTCGTATGAAAAGGTCTGCTAGCTCGAATGTCGCAGTGGTCGAAGCGTTCTGGAATGTTTCACCGCCGCCGTATGGGCGGGCGGTTGATGGTCGAACCGAGTCTGGACACCTGGCGTGGGACCGTGCTTCTCGAGCATCTGATCGGCAAGCTGGACTCCACCGATCCCTACGCCGATGTGGTGGCGCACACGCTGTGAACGCTGATCGTGCCGCGTCCCTCGGCACCGGACCCCTGAGCGGCCGATGCCCTCGGGGACGCGGCTGTCCGTACGCTGGACGAGGCCACCGTGTCGCCGCGGTCCCGGCAGGAGTCGGAGGCGATCATCTACGCTCCGAGTGTGATCCACCGAGGGGGAGAGGGGGCTTCCATGGCCGAGGAACCGTCGAGGCTGGCCGGCCTGCTGTACGAGATCGGGCTGCTCAAGCGCTACAGGCGCACGGGCTGGCTGGTCGCGGGAGTACGGGACCCGGAAAGCATCGCCGACCACTCCTTCCGGACAGCGATCATCGCAAGCGTGATCACCGCGTTGGAAGGCGGCAACCCCGAGCGCGCGGCCTTCATGAGCCTGTTCCACGACACGCAGGAGACGCGGGTCACCGACATTCCCTACCTCGCCAAGCCCTACCTGAAGGCGGCACAGAACGAGGATGTCACCGCCGACCAGGTGCGCGGTCTCCCCGAGCCCGTGGCGGAGATGGTGAGCGGCGCGGTCGGTGAGTACGAGGAGAAGACCAGCCTCGAAGCCGTCTGCGCCCGTGACGCGGACAAGCTGGAGTGCCTGATCCAGGCGATCGAGTACCGGGAGCAGGGGCATCAGAACGTGCAGCCGTGGATCGACAGCTCTCTCGCCGCGCTGAAGACGCCGTCCGCCAAACGCCTCGCGGACGAAGCACTCAGCACGGGGTCGCTTGAGTGGGTGACACGCGTGCTCAACGGGGAGCGGGACATCTGACGCTCGCCGGCCGACCTCGGGCGGGGATCTTGAGGAAGAGCGAGGCGGGTGCGTCCTGCGGAGTACGGACCTTTCCCCGGCCTGAAGGCCGGGGTCGCGGAGTTCAGGACTCAGATCTCCGGCGCAGTGAGGAACCTCGGCAGGGGGCGGATTTTCCAGTGAGTGAATTGTGGCCCCATCTCCCCTCCG
>NZ_JBEXUE010000404.1:0-9229 GCF_040614275.1 Streptosporangium sp. NPDC006013 | reverse complement strand
ACCAAACGAGCACAGCGACACCCCGGGCTCCGTGATACTCCACCGGAAAGAAGAAGCCCCCGCCCCCTCCCGCCGGGAACGAATACCAGCGAAAGCCGCGAGAACCGCGGGGGGCGGGCCGCGTCGTGACGAGGTGCGGTCAGACGCCGAGGAGTTCGGCGGCGGCCTGCGCGTTGGCGCGGGCGGCGCCGTAGGTGGCCACGTAGGTCACGCCCTCGGGGCGCCAGATGGGCAGGCCCATCTCGACCACCGTGGTGTCGGGGCGGGCGGCCAGCAGCGCGGAGATCACCGACTTGCTGGCCTCGTAGCGATGGGCGTCCTTGACGACGACGATCAGGGAGCGGCCCGAGGCGCGTTCCAGGATGCCCGGCACGTCGGCGGCCTCCGGCTTGACCCGCAGCACCTCCGCCCGCGGCAGCAGCGGCGTGAAGCCCCACGGCACGTCGCCGACCGCGATGGTCGGCGGGGTGTCCACCTCCACCACCAGCGGGTCGACCGGGGGAGGCGCCGAGCCGGTGAGGCTGACCGCGCGGCGGGCGGCGGTGAGACCGATCACGTCCCGCTCGGCCTCACCCGTGCGGGGCGTGCCGAACCAGGCGCGCAGGGCGGACACCCGCTCGGCGGCCTCCTCCAGGCGGGTCGCGGGCAGCCGCCCGTCCAGTACGGCGGCGACGATCTCGTCCAGGATCCGGTGGACGTCGTCCTCGGTGGGGATCGGGCCGAGGCAGAGCAGATCGGCTCCGGCGGCGAGGGAGAGCACCGAGCCGCCTGCCAGGCCGTAGGTGTCGGTGACGGCCCGCATGTCGAGGGCGTCGGTGACGATCAAACCGTCGTAGCCCAGCTCGCCGCGGAGCAGGCCGGTCAGGGTGGCGGGGGAGAGCGTCGCGGGGAGCCCGCCGGTGACGGCGGGGACACGCACGTGCGCGGTCATGATGGACCTGGTTCCGGCCTCGATCGCGGCGCGGAAGGGCACGAGCTCGCGCTCGCGCAGCAGTTCGGCGGAGGCGTCGACGAGCGGGACCTCCAGGTGGGAGTCCTGCCGGGTCGCGCCGTGGCCTGGGAAGTGCTTGACACAGGCGGCCACACCCGCCGACTGCAGGCCGTGTACGGCGGCGACGGTGTGCCGGGCGACGAGCGCGGCCTGAGCCCCGAACGAGCGGGTGCCGATCACCGGGTTGTCCTCGGCGGTGTTGACGTCCGCGGACGGGGCCATGTCCAGGTTGACGCCGCACCGGGCCAGGTCGTCGCCGATGGACCGGTAGACCCGCCGGGTGAGCTCGACGTCGTCCACGGCGCCGAGGGCGGCGTTGCCGGGATACGGGCTGCCGACGTGGTAGGCGAGCCTGGTGACGTCGCCCCCCTCCTCGTCCAGTGAGATGACCGGGTCGCTTGTCTCACGCAGACGGGAGGTGAGGGCGGACAGCTGCACGGCGTCGGCGACGTTGAAGCCGAAGAGCGTGACGCCGCCGAGACCGTTCTCCAGCTCCCGCAGGACCCACTCGGGTGCCTCGGTGCCCTGGAACGCGGCGAGCAGAGTGCCGGCCGCGAGACGACGCAGCCCCTGATCGCCGCGATCCGCGATGAGCTCAGACATGTCGGTAGGTGTTCCTTACCTGAGATGTAGGGGAGCGGACATGGAACAGGCAGGGCTGGTACGGCTCGCGCCTTGTGGGTGCGAGCCGTACCAGCACCGATGGGGGATCAGCCCTTGACGGCGCCCGCGACGAGTCCGGAGACCATCCGCCGCTGCACCAGGAGAAAGAAGACGATGACCGGGATGGTCATCAGGGTGGAGGCGGCCATGATGCCGCCCCAGTCCACCGACCGCTGGCTGACGAAGTAGCGCAGCGCCACGGGCATGGTGTAGCTGCCCTGGTCGCCGATGAGCGTCAGCGCGAACACGAACTCGTTCCACGCGGTGATGAACGAGAAGATGCTCGTCGCGACGAGGCCGGGGGCCACCAGCGGGAACAGCACCCGCCAGAAGGTGGCGAACCGGCTCGCGCCGTCGATCCAGGCAGCCTCCTCCAGTTCCTTGGGAACCGCCGCGACGAAGGTGCGCAGCATCCAGATGGCGAACGGCAGCGTCATCGCGACGTTCACCACGATGAGGCCGAGGAGCTGGTCGTACAGCCCGGCCCGCCTGACCATCATGAACAGCGGGATGAGCAGTGCCTCGCCGGGGACCATCTGCACGATGAGCAGCAGGATCAGGAACGAGGTGCGCCCGCGGAAGCGGAAGCGGGCCACCGCGGTCGCCGCCAGCAGCGAGAAGACCGCGCCGATGAGCACGGTGCCGAGGGCCACGATGGAGCTGTTGAGCAGGTAGCGCCAGATGGAGTGGCCGGCGACGCCCTCGGTGAAGACCCGCCGCACGTGTTCGAGCGTGGGGTCGGTGGGGAAGGGGATGAAGTCCGTCGTGAAGATCTGCTCGCTGCTCTTGAAGGCGGTGCTCACCATCCAGTAGACGGGGAAGACCGCGAACAGGAACACCAGGACGGCCGCGGTGTTCAGGCCGATGTTGCCGAGTCGCTTACGCTGCCGGAGATTTCCCCGCGGCCCGCGCCTGCCGTACGTCGTCATCGCACGTCCTCCGTTTTCACGATCTGGCGGACGTAGAAGAAGGTGATGAAGAGCAGGATCAGCGTCAGCACCACCGCGATGGCCGCGCCCATGCCCATCTTGGGCGGCGCGCTGAAGGCCTGGGTGAAGGCGAACAGCGACAGGTTGAACGCCTCCCGGTTGGAGGTGCCGCCCGCCAGCACGAACAGCTGGGTGAAGACCTTGAAGTCCCAGATCACCGAGAGCACGGTGAGCACCGCGAAGACCGGCTTCAGCAGCGGGAAGGTGATCTTCCAGAAGATCCGCCACGCGGAGGCGCCGTCCACCCTGGCCGCCTCGTACAGCTCCTTGGAGATGCTCTTCAGCCCGGCCAGCACCGAGACCGCGATGAACGGGAACGACGCCCAGACCACCGCGATGATCAGCACCAGGTAGATGGTGAACGCGTCGTTCAGCCACGGCTCGCCGGTCCAGTCGGAGCGGCCGAACAGCAGGGAGGAGAACCAGTCGGGCAGCGCGTTGAGCGCCCAGTTGATGACCCCGGACTCCGCGTCGAACAGCCAGCGCCAGATGATCGCGGTGGCGATCTGCGGGGTGGCCCAGGCGGCCATGATGCCGATGATCAGGAAGGTCGACATCTTCTTGCCCAGCTTGTGCAGGAGCAGGCCGACCAGCGTGCCGAGCAGCAGGGTGAGCGCCACCGTGACGACGGCGAAGACCACCGTGTTACGCAGCGAGGTCCAGAACAGCTCGGACTCGATGAGCTTCTGGTAGTTCTCCAGGCCGACGGACTCGGCCGGTACCCCCCGGATCTGCCGTAGTCCCACGTTCTGGAAGGACATGACGACCATCTGGAAGAGCGGGTAGAGCAGCAGGCCCGCGATGACGATCAGGCCGGGGACGAGCAGCGCGTAGGGGACCACCCGGACGGGCAGCCCGGACCTGCGCGGGGGCGTGGCGCCTCGGTGCCCCCGCGCCGGGACGGAGGGGGAGCCCCCGTCCCGGGCGATGGTTGAGGTGTTCGCCATGACTACTGGTTCAGGATCTCTTCGAGTTCCTTGTTGGCGTCGGCCAGCGCGGTGTCGACGTCCTTCTTACCCTCGATGACCGAGCGGGCCGCGCTCTGCAGGACCGCCTTGGTGTCGTTGGCCTCGGCCCAGTTGGTGTCGTTCGGGAAGCCCTTGGCGACCTTGAAGGTCTCGGCGAACGGCGCCTGCACCGGGTCGGACGCGTACTCGGTCAGAGCCTCCGGGTAGAGCGGCAGCAGGCCACCCTCCTTGGCGTAGCGGGTGCCGAACTCCTTGCCGGCGGCCAGCTTGACGTACTCGGCGGACAGTTCGAGGTTCTTGGTGTCCTTCCAGATGGCGATGTCGTTGCCGCCCTGGAAGGCCGGGGCCGGGCCGCTGCCGTCCTTGGCCGGGAGCGAGAAGAAGGACATCTTCGAGTCGTCGACCTTGCCGCCGCTCTGCTCCTTGATCGTGGTGATGTCCCAGCCGCCGGTCACGTACATGCCGACCTTGCCGTTGGCGAAGCGGGTCGCGATGTCCACCGAGTTCTGGGTCAGCGCGGACTTGCGCGAGACGCCGTGCTTGGTCACCAGGTCGGTGTAGTACTGGAAGCCCTCCTTGAACCCGGGCTCGGTCAGCTTGCCGACCCACTTGCCACCCTCGAACGCGGCGAAGTCGCCGCCGGCCGACCAGACGAACGGGGAGAGCGACATGTTGGCGTCGGAGCCGCCGTTGAAGGCGAAGCCGTCGACGTCCTTGCCCTTCTTGGCGACGATCTTCTTGCCCGCCTCGACGAGCTCCTCCCAGGTCTTGGGCACCTCGATCTTCAGGTCCTCGAACCAGTCCTTGCGGTAGAGGACGGCGCGGGTGCCGCCACCCCACGGGGCGGCGTAGATCTTGCCGTCCACCGTCTCGTAGCCCCACAGGTTCTGCGGGATCTGCTGGAAGTCGGGGGCGGCCTTGACGATGTCGGTGATGTCGGTCAGCGCGTCCTGCGCCACCCAGGCGGCGACCTGGTCGTTGCCGAACTCGGTGACGTCGGGGCCCTCGCCGCCGGCGAGCGCGGCGGTCCACTTGGCCTGCGCGTCGGGCCAGGGCACCCACTGGAGCTTGACCTCGGCGCCGGTGGTCTCCTTGAACTTGGCGTTCAGGTCGCCCATGAGCTTGTTCTGCTTCTCGTCCGGAGCGCCGAGGCGCCAGACGGTCAGGGTCTGACCTGCGAACTTGGGTCCGGACGCGGCGGGTGCCGACGCGTCGGAGCCGGCGGCCGGGGTGGCGGGCTCGCTGCTGCCACACGCGGCGAGACCCAGGGCGAGGGCGGCCGTGGTGGCCGTCGTGGTGGCGATTCTCGCGAACTTCACTGGAGTTCTCCCTTTCAGGCTTTCGCCGGAGTTTGCGCTCATCTGTTATGGCCGGGGTCCCCGCGACCCTCTGCACTCACTGGGAGCTGTCGGAACTGTCACAACCCGCGGTCCCGATCACTTGCCTGCGGGCTGGCTAGGGATAAACTAACAAGAAACTTTCTTAAAAGAAACGATCGTTAGCGGATCGTGACGGGGAGGACGGCCTTGTCCACACGCCCGGGGACCCCCCGGTTGCTGCGCCAGCTCAACGACCGCGCGGCGCTGGAGCTCCTGCTGTCCAGTGGCCCGCTAACCCGGGCTGAGCTGGGAGAACACACCGGGCTCTCCAAGGTGACCGCGGGTCAGCTGCTCGCCAGGCTCCAGGAGCGAGACCTCGTCGCGGTGGTCGGCGAGCAGGCCGGCGGGCGCGGCCCCAACGCCGCGCTCTACGGGGTGGTGCCCTCCTGCGCGTACGTGGTCGGGCTTGACGTGCTCCCCGACCGGATCAGCGCCGGGATCGCCGACATCACCGGCACACTCGTCGCCGAGGTCTCGGCCGACCCCAGCGGGCACGACGATCCGGTACGGCTGGTGCGCGGTGCGGTCGGCCAGGCGTGCGGGGCCGCGGGCATCGGCGCGGACCGGCTCCGCGCCTTCGTGATCGGTACCCGGGGCGTCGTCGACCCCGGCACCGGCGACGTGCGGTTCTCCTTCGACCTGCCCTCCTGGCACAACGGCGTGCTCGCCGAGCTCCGTCGCGACCTCGGCGTCCCGGTGACGATCGAGAACGACGTGAACCTGGCCGCGCTGGCCGAGCGCGCGCACGGCGCGGCGCTGGGCGTCGACGACTTCGTGCTCGTCTGGGCCGGGGTCGGCCAGGGGCTCGGCGTCATGCTGGGCGGGCGGCTGCACCGCGGTTTCACCGGCGGCGCGGGTGAGATCGGCTGGCTTCCCGTCCCGGGCGAGCCGCTCCCCACCGACGTGAGCGAACCCCAGTCGGGCTCGTTCCAGCGCCTGGTCGGCGGCGACGCCGTGGCCGGGCTCGCGAGCGCCTACGGCATCGGTTCCGCCGCCGACGCGACTCCGGTGGGGGAGCGGGTCCGTACGGCCGTCGCGGAGGGTGCCGAGGCCTTTCTGGACGAGTTGGCCGGGCGGCTGGCGGTCGGTGTCGCCGCGGTCGCCGTGGTCCTGGACCCCGGGCTGATCGTGCTCAGCGGCGACGTCGGCAGGGCGGGCGGGGACGCGCTCGCCACCAGGGTGCAGGATGCCGTGGCCCGGGTCTGCCCGAGCCAGCCCAGAGTCGTGGTCTCGCGGGTCAGGGGCAACCCCGTGCTGCGCGGCGCGCTGGTGTCGGCGCTGCAGCAGGCTCGGGAGCAGGTGTTCTCCGACACCGTCTGACGTTACTGCCTGACGTTACCGTCTGACGTTCCTCCGCCCGGAGGACGCCGGCTGCCGACCCGTTCTCGATCCTCGCGGGTTCCTTGCCGGCCGGTGGGGTTCCGGAGCGCCGCTCTGCCGGGAAGGCCGAAGTTGACGATCCGCCGACCGGCCCGTGACCCCTTCTGGAGGACTGGGTCTCCAACCGGCAGGTGTTTGGTGAAGAATTGCCGTCATGCGTGACATCGTGCTGATCTCCGACGCCCGAGTCGCCTCGATCCCCGTCGAGGAGTCCGGTGAGCCCTTGATCGACGTGCGGGGGCGGTTGGAGACGGACGGGCGGCTCGCCGACGCCGAGGGGGCCTTCGCCCACCTGAGGCTCGGGCTGCTGGACCGGCTGGAGAAGGCGCAGGCGCAGCTTCCCGGGGGATACCGGCTGCTGGTCGTGGAGGGCTACCGGCCGCTGGCGACCCAGAAAAAGATCTTCGATGACTACTCGGCGGAGTTGCGGGCGACATTTCCGGAAATGTCGCCCGCGGAGCTCCGGAGTGCGGCGAGCCGCTACGTCTCGCCCGTCGAGATCGCCCCGCACACCGCGGGAGCGGCGGTCGATCTGACCCTGTCCGCCGAGGACGGGACCGAGCTCGACATGGGCACCCCGCTCAACGCCACCCCCGAGCAGAGCGGCGGCGCCTGCTACACCGAGGCCCCCGGCCTGTCGGCCGAGGCCAGGCACCACCGCAAGATCCTCGGTGCGGCCCTGGAGGCGGTCGGCCTGGTCAACTATCCCACCGAGTGGTGGCACTGGTCCTACGGCGACCGCTACTGGGCCATGACCACCGGCGCCCCCTGCGCCGTCTACGGCCCGACCTCCACCTGACCACGGCTAACGGCTACTCGCCCGTCCGGCCGCGATCCGCCCCGCCGTCGAGGAACCGTTCTCGCAGCTCACCACGCGCGAACGCCAGGTCCTCGATCCCATCGCGGCGGGGTTGTCCAACCGCCGGAGCGCCTGGCCCTGTCACCGAAGACCGTCCGCGACGACATGTCCAACGTCTTCGCCAGGCTCCAGGTCGCCGACCGCGCCCACGCCGTCATCCGCGCCCGCGAAGCGGGCCTCGGCCGCCGGGTCGGAGCGTCCGGCGTCGACGGGAGCGGTGTCAGGGACGGACCGCGCCGAGGAGCCGGCCCCACCAGTAGTCGTCGAGGTCGACCACTTTGATGATGTCGCCGGTCCGCGGGGCGTGCACCATCTTGCCGTTGCCCGCGTACATGCCCATGTGGCCCAGCCCCTTGCTGAAAAGCAGGTCACCGGGCTGCAGCCGGTTCAGATCCAGGGGTACCCGCCTGTTGGCCCCCCAGCTCCACTGCTCCCAGGTGGTGCGGGGGATGCTGACCCCGGCGTTGCGCCAGGCGGTTTGCGTCAGGCCTGAACAGTCATACGATCCCGGTCCCTCCCCGCCCCACTGGTACGGCTTGCCGATCTGCGCGTAGGCGAACTGCAGAGCGGTCCTCGCGTTGCCGGAGGCTGAGCCGGTGTAGGTGATGCCGGCACTGTTGGGGTCGCCGACCCGGAAGGCGCCGAGCCTGCGCAGCAGCTTCGTCTGCTCGGCGATCAGGCGCTTGGTCCTGGTCCTTTCCGCGGCCAGCGTGTCTCGCGCCTTGTCCGCTTCGGTCAGCGCGTCCTTGGCCTTGCCATGCTGCAGTCTCAGGGCTCGGGTGGCGGTGTCGAACGTACGCAGCGACTCCGCGTGCCCGGCCGATATCTGGTCGACCGCGGCCATGCCGCTCAGGAGTGAGCGTGGGTCGTCGCTGGAGATGAGCCCCGCCCCGCCGCTCAGCCCGCCGGCCTGGTAGGTGCTGACGGCCAACGTGACGAGGTTGCGGCGCAGGGCGTCGACTGATTCGCGCTGCTGACCGTAGACCTTGTTCAGCTTGTCGTAGTGCTTCTTGGCCTTCTTCCAGCGCTCGTTGGCCAGGTTGTAGCGGTCGACGATCTTGCCGGCCTGGTCATTGAGCTTCGCGAGTTTCGCCCTGGCCTGGGAGAGGCTGGGCTGTGGCTCGGCGACCGCTCCGTCGAGAGGTGACAGCAGGACGGCGATCACGACTCCCGCCGCCACAGGTATCCGTCTGACTCGCACCGGCATGCCTGCAACGGCCACTGTGTGATGCCTTCCCTTGTCCCGATGTCGGGCGAAATGCTACAGAAGCAGGACAGGCTATTCACCCTTTACTCCGTATTTCCGCATCGGTACGAGACGATCATGCTTGGCGTCCGGGCGGGGCTGTGGATCCGCCCGCGATGCGCCCTGTCACATGCTTGCTGCTCAACACGGATTTCCGAAGCTTGTTCGGGGGCCTCACCGGCTGCCGGCCCGGCTGAGGGTGAGAGGTCGTTGGGCGAATGGAATGACTATCAGCCGTAGTAGAAGGCACCCCATGTCGTGCCGGGCAGCCGAGCGTGTGCGGTCGGTGCGTTGGGGATGAACCGGCCTCAGCCTGTGTCGGCTCGGCCGGGTGTCAGGACGGCGGCCACGAGGGCCGCGGCGACCGCGGTGACCGCGGCGAGGATATAGCCGCTGGTGAACCCGGAAAGCGTGTCCCCGATCAGGCTGGCCGCTGCGACGCTGGAGATGGCGGCGGCTCCGATGGAGGCGCCGAACTCGTGGAATGTGCTGACGATGCCGGAGGCGATGCCGGATTCGTGTGGGGCCACCTGACCGAGAGCGGTCGCTGACGCGACGACGAAGAGTGCGCCGGCCCCGGCGGCTGCGAGCGCCGTGCCCGCCACCACGGTCGCGGTGTGCATCGACAGGGCGGGCACGGTCATGCCGATCGCGGCGATGAGCAGCCCGGCAGCACCAGGATCGCGACCGGCACGAGCAGGGGGAGGATGACGGGGAAGCGGTTGATGCTGCTGGAGTCGAGCGGCGTCACCAG
>NZ_JBEXUE010000403.1:0-9278 GCF_040614275.1 Streptosporangium sp. NPDC006013 | reverse complement strand
CTTCGGCTTCGAAGGCGAGCCGCCCTACACACCGGGCCTGCTCAACGAGGTCTACCAGTACGCCGAGGACTACCCGGAAATGGCCCCGAGGCTGGCGGAGCGGGTATACCCGCTCCGGCCCACGACGTCTGACGACCTCAGCGAGATCTGCTTTGGCTCAGCCTGTGTTCTGTGCGCCGGAACGCAGGCCGTTGAGCCCCTGCAACCACGTCGCCCCGCGACCTGCGGATACGCCTCTTGCCCGGCGTCAGCGGTGTCGGGTGGCTCAGCGACTCGTGGTTCTGCGCGTCCATGATTCCTCGAGCGACCACCTGGAAGCCGGATGTCACCGTGTCGTCGGCGGCCCTGCGGTAGCAGCCGTCGTCATCGGTCGTCCTCTCGCCGACGCAGTCCTTGCCGTCGATGAACTTGAGGCCTTGCCCCCGGAGGGGTCGACGCCGTGGATGCGGGTGTCCTGGCCGTAGTCGACGAGCAATACGCCCAGGTTGGCACCTTGAGCTCGGAACTGGTCTCTTGTGGATCTCAAGATTGATGGGTAGCTCGTCGCCGACGACCCGCGCGGGATGCCCGCAGTCGTGGTCGGGCCCTCCTACCGGGTGCGTGTGACGTGGAGTCGTGCGTCGGTGACATTGTCGAAGCGCGAATCCCCTCCCCGGATCAGGACGAAGTGTCGCCGCACGTCGGCGCAGTAGGCCCGCAGCGGGCCGGACGGCGCGAGGTCGTCGCCGGTGAGCTCCTTGCCTGTGGGGAGGCGGGCGTTGAGCATCGTCAGGGCCGCGACGGGATCGTCGGCGGGGCCGGCGGTCGCCTCGAGGTAAAGCGCCTCGGCACCACCTATAGGCGCGTGGGAGTCGAAGACCGTGATGGCCACGTCTGGGCGTTCGGCGATGTTACGGGAATGCCTGCTGTCCGGTGCCGACACCCAGACGAGCCGGTCCTCATCGCGGGCGGCGAAGAAGACGGGAGTGGCCCACGGCCGCCCTTGGCGATCGGCGGTGGCGAGCACGAGGTAGCGACTGTCGCCGAGCAGCCGGGGAACCATCGCCCACATGCCGGTCACCGGCCGCGGACCCGGTGGATGAGGTGCCTGGCGGCCGAGATCACCCCTGTCGGCGGTGAGATCCGTAATCGGGTCACATGCCTGTCCGTGGGCGCCGACCTGTCCACCGCGCTCGTGTTCGCCATCGTTCTCCCTTTGACTGCCGGCTTGCCGACACATCGTCGCGTTCACCGCAGGGCCTCATCAATGACGAGATCCGGGACAATCATTCAGCCATACTGAAGAATGAGGGAGCGGTGGAGCGTCAGGACATCGAGGTGTTCCTCGTACTCGCCGAGGAACTGCACTTCGCGCGCACGGCCGAGCGCCTCCATGTATCGGCTGCAACGATCAGCCAGACCATCGCCAAACTGGAGCGCCGGTTCGGCGCGCCGCTGTTCCGCCGCACCACCCGCCGGGTCGAGCTGACCTCGCTCGGCAGGCAACTCCTGGACGATTTGCGGCCCGCGCACGCACAAGTCCAGGCCGCGATCGCACGAGCGGCCGCGGCGGGGCACGGCATCACCGGCACGCTGGAGCTGAGCTACATGTCGGCCGCGGTGGCCCAAGTCGTCCTGCCGCTCGCCGACACCTTCCGCGACCGCGTGCCTGGCCGCCGGGTGACCATCCGCGAAACCGCGCTCGCCGACCTCTTCGGCCCCCTTCGCCGTCCGTATCGCCCTCTCGATGGTGGACGTCTCGCGGCGCGATGCGGACGACGGCCCGCAGAGCCTTCTCACTGCCCGATCTGCCCGGGGGCCTGCGGCCCCTGCGCGAGCCAGGCGCCGGCGACGCATGAGGGCCACCTCACTCCACCGGCTCAACGCGCAAGTGCAACCCCCCGGCACCGACGCCTCAGCGGGCGATCCGGTCCTGGTGCCGCTCATTCATGCATCGACCTTGCACGGACCGTGAGTACCCCGGCGAGGTCGATGTCGCTGGAGCGGCCGTCGAAACCGGACTCTGAGATCAGTCGCGCCCCGAGGACGGCGCTCCAGAAGGTTCGCGCCTCGGTATCGGCGGGTCGGTCGATGACCCAGTCGTGGCGTTCAAGGACCGCGGTGAGGTATCGCTGGGCCTGACGGAACAGTAGATCGAGGTTCTGCTGCACCAACGGCTGCAGTTCGGGCCGGTAACGCGTGATTGACATCGCCTGAACGGCGATCGGCACTGCCGGTAGTGACAGCGCTGTGCGCGCCAATGCCTCGCGGAACGCCTTGGGCGTGCGCTGTCGGCGACCGACTGGTTCCAGCCGCTCGGCGTCGCGAAGCAGCATCAGGAACGCCGCGTGAACGAACAACGCGTCCTTGGATCCGAAGTAGTAGGTGATCTGGTTGGGATGGGCGCCAGCCGTGGCCGCGATTTCGGCCACGCTCACAGAGCCGAAGCCACGCTCGGCGAAGAGCGCTACGGCCTGCTCGAGGAGCTGCGCACGGGTGCGTCGGCCGCGGCTTCGGGGCGGTTCGCTCATGGACACCCTATATTTGTATGCAATACAACTAGGTCCGCGCAAACCCCAGCACAGCTTTCACTTGAGGAGGTCAGCATGAGCGCACACGACGTCGTCATCACCGGACTAGGCGCGACCACACCGCTCGGCGGGGACATCGACTCTCTGTGGGAGGGTCTGCTCGCGGGGCGCTCCGGCGTACGCAGAATCGACGAGTTGATGTCGTCGTTCCGCCACGCCGACGAGCTGCCCACGAAGATCGCCGCCCCCATGGCCGTCTCCCCCGACGAGGTACTGTCCCGCGTCCAGGCCCGACGCATGGACCGCTGCCAGCAGGCCGCGCTCGTCGCCGCCCAGCAGGCTTGGGCCGATGCCGCCGCACCTGAAGTCGACCCGGTCCGCCTCGCGGTAGTGATCGGTACCGGCATCGGTGGCATCAACACCCTCCTGAACCAGGATGACTTGATAGAGGAGAAAGGGCCCAACCGGATCTCTCCTCTCACCGTCCCCATGCTGATGCCAAACGGGCCAGCCGCCTGGGTCAGCCTGGAGTACGGCGCCCGCGCCGGCGTCTACACACCGGTCTCCGCGTGCGCATCGGGAGCCGAGGCCCTCGCCCTCGCCGCCCAGCTGATCCGATCCGGCGAGGCCGACGTCGTCATTGCCGGCGGCGCGGAGGCTGCCATCACGCCCCTGACCATTGCCGGGTTCGCCCAGGCACGCACATTGTCAAAGCGTAACGACGACCCCGAACGTGCCTCACGGCCATTCGACGTCAGCCGTGACGGCTTCGTGCTCGGCGAGGGCGCCGGCATCATGATCCTGGAGCGTGCAGACTTCGCGGCCGGGCGGGGCGCTCGCCCGATTGGCCGGCTGGCCGGCTTCGGCATCACCTCGGACGCCCACCACATCACCGGCCCGGACCCGACAGGCGCTGGCCAGATCCGGGCGATCCTCAAGGCTGTCTCGGCCGCAGGACTCCAGCCCGCAGACGTTGACCACGTCAACTGCCACGCGACGTCCACCGTCGTGGGCGACGCGGGGGAAGCAGCCGCCATCCAGCGGGCACTCGGAAACGACGTCGTTCTCACCGCGCCCAAATCCAGCATCGGCCACCTCGTCGGCGCCGCCGGCGCGGTCGAGGCCATCATCACCCTTCTGTCGGTCACCGATAGTGTCATCCCGCCCACCCTCAACCTCGAACAGAAGGCCCCCGAGGTCGAGCTGGACATCGTCAGCGGCGAGCCTCGTAAGCAGCACCTTGGGGCAGCGCTCTGCAACTCCTTCGGGTTCGGCGGGCAGAACGTCTCCCTGCTCTTCACCGCCCCCTGACGACCCCCGACCGACGGTAAGCCTTCAGGCCAGTCGTTCCTCGACCTGGCACGCCAAGCGGCCGACGCCACATGTGACCGTCGGCGGCGTTCAGGCCGCGAGATGGAGCTTGCTGACGGGGCGACGAGGACCGACGAAGTCGGCCTTCGCACTGATGCTCAAGTGACGCGGTCGACTACGTTGCCAGGGCGGTGCAGGTCCCGGCCTGGACCTGGCGTTCTACGAGTGGGACGGGCGTACCAGCAAGGACCACCGTACTGACATCCGCAAGTTCACCGGGTTCCGCGAATTGGCCGCGAAGCTCCGGGGTGCCCGGGAGTTGGCGGCCAGCAGTGTCTCCTAGCGGGTGGCGACCCGTTAGTCGTACTTGATGTGGGTAAGGAAGAAGTCCCGGACGTCCTCGGCGAGCAGCTCTGGCACCTCCATCGCGGCGAAGTGGCCGCCGCGCTCGAACTCCGACCAGTGCCTGATGTCGTACAGCCGCTCGGCCAGCGGTCGCACCGACTGCGTGATGTCGTGCGCGAACACCGCCACGCCAACCGGTACCGGGCACGGCTCGATCCGCCGCGAAGCCTCGCGGTGCAGCCGCGCCGAGGAAGCCGCGGTGGCGGTCAGCCAGTACAGCGAGATGTCGGTGAGCATCCGCTCGTCACTGATGTGCGAGCGAGGGTCCGTCCACTGCGCGAAGCGCTCGGCGATCCAGGCCAGCTGGCCGACCGGCGAGTCGGTCAGCGCGTAGCCGACGGTCTGCGGGGTGGCGGCCTGCAGAGCCTGGTACGGCGGACGATTCGCCATCAGCTGCCTGATCTTGTCCAGCCGAGCTTCATCCGTTTCGGACAGTTCAATGTCGGCGTCCGGGACCGGCGCGGTCGGCAGGTAGTTGACGTGCACCCCGACGACCTGCTCGGGTGCCACCGTGCCGAGCGCCGTTGAGATGCCCGAGCCGAAGTCGCCACCCTGCGCGCCATAGCGCTCGTACCCGAGACGGCGCATCAGCTCGGCCCAGGCCCGCGCGACTCGGACGATGCCCCAGCCGCGCTCGTGGGTCGGCCCGGAGAAGCCGTAACCCGGGATGGACGGAATCACCAGGTGGAAGTCGCGCGACAGCGGCTCGATCACGTCGAGGAACTCCAGGAACGAACCGGGCCAGCCGTGGGTGAGGATCAGCGCGAGCGCGTCCGGTTTCGAAGACCGGACGTGGACGAAGTGGATGTTCTGGCCGTCGATCTCGGTGGTGAAGTGCGGAAGCTCGTTGAGCTTGGCCTCATGCTCGCGCCAGTCGTAGCCGGTGCGCCAGTATTCGGCCAGTTCCTTGAGCCGCGCCAGCGGGAAGCCGTAGTCCCACCCGGCGTCGGCGACCTCGTTGGGCCAACGGGTGCGGGAGAGCCGGTCGGTCAGGTCGTCGAGGTCGGCCTGGGGGACGTCGATGCGGAACGGCTTGATCATGGTCTTAACTCCAGGGGGATTCATTCGGCGCCCAAATGTTCGGACGACGGGCGACGACGAGCTGCGAGGTGAGCCTCGACATGGATTTGCGCGCGGCCCGGGTGGCCTGCGGCCGGAGTGAAAATCTCGGTGAGCTCGTAAGGCAGGACGAGGTGGGGCTGCCGTGCAGGAACACCACTGGCGACTCCCCCTGCCCGGTCTCTGTGCAGGCGAGGTAGAAGTCGATGACGGCGACAGTATGCATGATCACTATGTCCTTCGATGAGTTGCGTGTCGGACTCTAGATCTGCACACCCCAAATCGTCAACTTTCCAACTAATATCATCGCAACCGTCACCAAAAGAACCATTGGCCTGCTAGCATCACGCCAGGAGGTGAGGCTCCTTGCCAGGCAAGGAACGTCATAGCTCAAGCCCACTACCGGCTGCGCCACCTCGGGGATCATCAGCTCGCGGCGCACGGCCTGCGCACCCGCCACTTCGCCTTGCTGCCGGTAGGGCCAGCGCCTCTGCCGTCAGCACAAAGCCAATCGGCGGATCGCGGTATTCCAAACCTGGTTACGCGGCGCTACTTCGACCGCTAAGGACATGGTCGGGCGAAGGCCCCTTCGCTTCGTCAGCTCGGTGGTCTGCCATCGTGGGGAGCGCGCCCGACACGGCGGGCGTTGCTGGGGTCCCGGTAGTATCGGCGAAATTTTCAACGGATACGCAGATCAGAGCTCCCTTAAGAACCTTCGGGCACAGCTTGGAAGGTGGGTGTCGGTTGCAGTTGAAGCTGTCGGTGTTCGCGTGTTGTTGTCGGTGCTCGTGTCGGTGTTCAGGTTGAGTTGTCGGATTCCCCTTCGGCTCCGATCTTGGTGGGGCAGAATGCTCGGTCATGACGGCTTTGCACGCGCTGGCCGGCGGGATGGATGCTCCTCCTCCGGACGGGGAGTTCGAGGTCCGGTACGTCGCTGAGGGCAGTGGGCTACAGCATGTCCCGCTTGATGAGGCGGGTGGGGTGCGGTTCGAGGTGGCATCGCCGGCGCGGGGGTTTGTCTCCTACAAGGGGCAGCGGAACTTCCCGGGGTTGTGGTGGTCGGCGACGGTCGGCGGGCACGTGGGTTATGAGTCGTGGCTGGAACGCGATCATCTGATGCTGTTGGACTTCGACCCGGCGGTGGTCGGGATCTCCTCACAGCCGTTTTGGCTGTCGTGGTCGACGGAGGAGGGCAAGGTCCGCTCGCACGCGCCGGACTACTTCGCCCGGCGCGCGGACGGTTCGGCACTGGTAGTGGATTGCCGACCCTTGGAGCGGATCAAGCCGCGGGATGCGGTGAAATTTGAGGCCACCCGGCGGGCGTGTGAGCGGCTGGGGTGGGATTACCGTGTCGTGGGCGCGGTGGATGCGATGGTGGGCGGGAACGTGCGGTGGTTGTCGGGTTATCGGCATCCGCGGCATGCGCGCGATGAGGTCACCACGGCGCTGTTGGCGGCCTTCACCGAGCCGACGGAGTTGATGGCTGGGGTGCAGGCGGTTGGTGATCCGATCGCGGTGTTGCCGGTGCTGTTTCACCTGTTGTGGCGGCATGAGTTGGTGACCGATTTGTCGGTGCCGTTGCATCCGCTGGCGTGGGTGTCGGCGGCGAGGCGGGCGGTCTGATGGGTGCGGTGTTGCGTCCCGGCGACTGGGTGCATTTCGACGGCGGTGAGCACCAGGTTGTGGCGTTGGCCGGTACGTCGGTGCGGCTGCGTTCCAGCGAGGGCGCCGAGTTGGTGGTGCTGGCGTCGTACTTGATGGTGTCGCCGGGTTTCGGGCTGGTGGAGGGTGCGCCGCTGCCGGCGATTGAGCCGATGGGGCTGCTGGACGGGCTACCCGAGGACGCGGTGGCCGCGGCCAAGCAGTGGCAGCGGCATGTGGTGGAGGTCGAAACGGGGCTGCCGCCGGAGGCGGGGCCGGGGACGAAGGCGCGGCCCGAGTACGACCCGGTCGCGCGTTCGCTGACGCAGCGCATCAAGGCCAAGGCCGCCGAGTTGGGGGTGAGCGCGCGGACGGTGGAGCGGATGCTGGCGCGCCATCAGCGGCAGGGGTTGTGGGGGTTGGTGGATCAGCGGGCCACCCGGGCCGGGGAGACGACGGGGCGGGCCGATGCCCGGCTGGTCGCGGCGATTCAGGAGGTGCTGGACGCCAAGACGCACACCTCGACGGGGACGCGGTCGCGGTTGATCCGCCGAGTGGTCAAGCAGGTGGAGGACACTTACGGTCCCGGGGTGGTGCCGTTGCCGGGCCGCACCACGTTCTACAAGCTGATCGACCGGTTGGCCACCGGACGGCACGCCTTCGGCTCGGCGGTGACCCGGCGGCAGACGGCCAACCGGCCTGCCGGGGCGTTCACGCCGACGTTGGCGGCCCGCCCGGGCGAGCAGGTGCAGATCGACTCCACGCCGATCGATGTGATGGTGCTGGCCGATACCGGGCTGCCGGTCCGGGCGGATTTGACGATCGCGGTCGATGTCGCCACGCGCACCATCTGCGCGGCGGTGCTGCGGCCGGTGGGTACCAAGGCGGTCGACGCGGCGTTGCTGCTGGCCCGGATGCTGGCGCCCGAGCCGATGCGGCCGGGCTGGTCGAATGCGTTACGGATGTCCTCCTCCCAGCTGCCGCACCAGCGCCTGGTCGACATCGACGCGCGGATGGAGATGGCGGCCGCGCGGCCGGTGATCGTGCCGGACACCGTCGTCATCGACCAGGGCAAGGTGTTCGTCTCGCACACCTTCGTCCGGGCGTGTAAGCGGCTGGGCATCTCGGTGCAGCCGTGCCGTCCGGGCACCCCGACCGACAAGGCGATCGTCGAGGCGACGCTGGGGTCGATCAACTCGCTGTTTTGTCAGCATGTCGCCGGTTACACCGGCCCTAACCCGACCCGGCGCGGCGCGCAGGTGGAGGCGGTCTGGAGCGTCTCGCAGCTGCAGGATCTGCTGGATGAGTGGTTGATCTGCGGCTGGCAGCATCGCCCGCATGATGCGCTGCGTGATCCGTTCGCACCGCGCCGGACGATGTCGCCCAACGACCGCTACGCCGCACTGGTGGCGGCGGCGGGTTATCTGCCGCTGACGCTGTCAGGTGAGGACTATCTGGAACTGCTGCCGGTGAAGTGGCAGAAGATCAACGCCTACGGGATCCAGATCGATTACCGCACCTACGATTGCCCGGAGCTGGGCCCGTGGCGGTTGCAGCACTCGGGGGTGGCCGCCAAGAACGGCCTCTGGGAGATCCACTACGACCCTTACGATCTGTCGCAGGTGTTCGTACGCACGCCGGACGGCTGGGTGAGCGCCCCGTGGACGCACCTGCCGATGGTCGCGGCGCCGTTTGCGGATTTCACCTGGCGCTACGCTCGCCGCCTGACCGCCGAGGCCGGGTTGGACGACACCAACGAGACCGTGGTGGCCACGGTGTTGGACGCGCTGCTGACCCGGGCTCAGGCCGGCCCCGCCGATGCTGGGGACGCGCTGGTGGACGTCACCGGATCGCGCATCACGGCCCGCACCCGTCTCGGCGCGGCTGCTCACCGCCCTCCCGTATTGGAGCCTGCCGACCCGCAGTCGTCCGAGCCGCCCGGGCGGGTCGAGGCGGCTGAGGAGCCCGGCGACGCGCTGACCGGGACGGTGGTCCCGCTCGGGATCTTCGACGTGGAAGCGGAAGCGGAAAGGTGGATATGACGCGCAGCTTCGACGCCTGGCCGGACTTTCCCGGCGCCGACGGAGGAGGCGGGCAGGTTCCTCCCGATGCGCCGCTGACTACGAAGGAGGGGTGGCGGCACTTCGTCGACTACCAGCCCACCCCGCCGGTGCTGCTCGCGGCTGACGAGCTGCTGGCGCTGTCGCGTCGTGAGCGCGCCGCCTACGATGAGGGCCGCCGCGACTACCACGGCGACCTGCCGCTGGTGAACACCCCGACGATCCGCCATACGACATGTCGGCCATCTCCTTGATGTCGGCACCGGCCGCGAAGACCCGTCCCCCGTAGACG
>NZ_JBEXUE010000402.1:0-9296 GCF_040614275.1 Streptosporangium sp. NPDC006013 | reverse complement strand
TAGTTTGTGTGACTGGTGGTTATGAGTTTTGTTCTCCGTTAGTGGCTCCGGTACGGACGCGTAGATCACCGTCGGGCGCGCTCCCCCGAAGGGGAAGCGCGCCCGGCGTCGTTCTACGCGGGTGGGACTACCAGTCGCCGCCGCCGAAGTCTCCGCCGCCGAAGTCGCCTCCGCCTCCGCCGCCGAAGTCACCCCAGCCGCCACCGCCGAAGTCTCCGCCGCCGCCGAAGTCGGTGCCGCTGTCGGCGACCCCCTGCTCGTAGCCGGCGCCGTAGCTGCCGTAGCCGCCGCCGAAGCCGCCGCTCAGCATGCTGCCCATCATGGTGCCGACGAGCATGCCGGTCATGACGTCGCCGAAACCGCCGTAGTAGCCGTAGGCGTACGGCTGGTAGGCCGGTCCCGCGTCGTAGTACGGGCGGCGCTCGCCGTTGACCATGACCTCGCGCGTCTGGGGCTCGAAGCCGCGCTCGACGGCCTCGGCGTCGGCCGCGCAGGCGGGTACGTCGCGCAGCGCGCCGCCGGGCGGGGCCCAGCGTACGTCGCGGACGGAGGGCCCGTGCTGCGGGTTGAAGAAGCACGGGGAGCGCCGCTCGGGCAGCGGCTGGTGGTTGACGCGCGCCTTCACGCAGGCGAGCGCGTAGCGGCCCTCCTCCAGCGCGGTGGTCACGCCGCGGAGCTCGTCGGGGCGCTTGACCGCCGCGAGCTCCACCTTGGCCCGCTCGTAGGAGTCCAGGGCGCGCTGCCAGTCCTGCAGGTGGTCGGCGCTGTCGCCGAGCAGCTTGACGTCGGTGTCGAGGTCGGTGATCTCCTCACCGAACTTGGTGACGTCCTCGTCCACGGTCTGCTTGACCGCGGCCAGCTCGGCGGCCTCACGGATCTCGCGATCCTTCTTCTTCTTGCGGGAGTAGAAGAAGATGCCCGCGCCACCGGCCGCGGCCAGCACCAGGATGCCGACCAGCACGCCGGTGCTGGAGCCGCTGGAGGAGCTGGAGCTGGAGGAGTCGGAGGACTTGG
The DNA here is from genome assembly GCF_040614275.1 of Streptosporangium sp. NPDC006013. NCBI lineage: Bacteria > Bacillati > Actinomycetota > Actinomycetes > Streptosporangiales > Streptosporangiaceae > Streptosporangium > Streptosporangium sp. NPDC006013. The sequence goes on along the minus strand of NZ_JBEXUE010000402.1, from coordinate 8,282 downwards.
CGGGGACACCGGCGCCCGTCGCCGCGTCGTCCGCCAGCTTGGTGAAGTTGATCACGCTGTCGGTCGGGCTGTTGGTCTTGGCCCGTCCGAGCAGCTCGTCGATGTCGACGCCCTTGATGTTCGTGACGCCGAACGGGGTCCTGCCGCTCATCACCAGGACCGTCGACTTGGGGCCGACGCTCTTCAGGAGCGAGCTCAGCAGGGTCCTCGCCTGGGACTGGCTGGTGATCGAGTTCTCGGGGAGCATCGCCACGTAGACGGAGGAAGTCTTCTCGGCCGCGCCGCGCATGGCGTCGACGGCGTTGGCGGGCAGGCCCGCCGCGGGATCGGCGTAGAAGTGATCCCCGTCCTTCAGCTCCGAGGCGATCGCGCTGGGGTCTGGCGCCGCGGCGTGGGCCGCCGGGGCGAGCATGAAAACGGCCAGCAGCCCGGCGAACAGTGCCATGAGCATGGCACCGAAACGGCCTGGCGCGGTTCTAATCGTGGTCACGGCAGAAAGCCTCCTTCGTCCTGAAGACGAATGAGTGGACGTCAGAGTTCCTACATCCCGACCGTATCCTTTTCCGAACCGCGTCAGGCGTCTACCGGGGCATCCGGTGTGTGATCGTCGCGCCACGGCCCGCGTGGACCCGCGCACGCGAAAGCTCCAGCGAGGGTGGCCGGGGCTCCGGAGCCTGGCCCCGGCGTGATGTCCATGAATCCCCGCCGGATCTCCGGGGCGACCGGGACGGCATGCCGAAGCCGGTGAACGTGGGCGGACACCGCGCCGGGCGGGACCTCAGACGTCCTTGATCTCGCAGATCGTGGCGCCCGAGGTGACGGTCTGGCCGACCTGTGCCGCCAGTCCGGTGATGGTTCCGGCCTTGTGCGCGGCGAGCGGCTGCTCCATCTTCATCGCCTCCAGCACGACGATCGTGTCACCGGCCGCGACGGTGTCGCCGTCGGCGGCGACGACCTTGACGATCGTGCCCTGCATCGGGCTGACCAGCGAGTCACCGCTCGCGGCCTTCTTGGCCACCCCGCCGCCGCCCCGGCGCGGCGCCGCAGCAGGTCGGCGAAGGCGTTGTCCACCCGGGTTCGCCCGGCGTCGGTCAGGGAGACCAGGACGCCGCGCCGGTCCTCGGGGTCGGGGCGCCGCCTGACCAGCCCGGCCGCGGCCAGCCGGTCGATCCGGTTGGTCATCGTCCCCGACGTCACCAGCGTCGCGCGGAGCAGGGCTCCCGGGCTCATCTGGTACGGCTCCCCGGCCCGGCGCAGGGCGGTGAGCACGTCGAACTCCCAGGTCTCCAGGTCGTGCTCGGCGAAGGCGGCCCGGCGGGCGCGGTCGAGATGGCGGGCCAGCCGGGAGACCCGGCTGAGCACCTGGAGCGGCTCCACGTCGAGGTCCGGGCGTTCCTGATTCCAGGCGGCGACCAGCAGGTCGACCTCGTCCTTCGCTCCGGCCGAACGGCTGGAGTCGTGGTCCGCGTGGTGCAGGGTCATGCCGGGAGTCTATCTGTCTTGACATCGAGATATCTCGCCGGATATCAATTGTCTTGATGTCGAGATATACCTGGGACCCCGTGATCTACGGTCGCTACGCCGACGAGCGCGCGCGCCCCTTCTTCGACCTGGTTTCCAGGATAGCCGTAGAGAACCCCGGCTACGTGGTCGACGCGGGCTGCGGCACCGGCGAGCTCACCGCCGAGCTCGCCAGGCGCTGGCCGGACGCCCGGGTCCACGGCTTCGACTCCTCACCCGCCATGATCGAGAAGGCGCCGGCGGGCGGTTCGCTCTCCTTCTCCGTCGACGACGTCACGCGCTGGCGCCCTGAGCGGCCGGTCAACGTGATCGTGTCCAATGCCGTCCTGCAGTGGGTGCCCGACCACCGCGAGCTGCTGCCGCGCTGGGTGGAGGCCCTCGCCCCCGGCGGCCGGCTCGCCTTCCAGGTTCCCGGCAACTTCGACGCTCCCAGCCACGCCCTGGTCCGCGAGCTCTGCCGGACGAGGTGGCGCGACCGGCTGGGCGACCTGGCCCGCCCCTCCCCGGTCGACGACCCGGCCGGCTATCACGACCTGCTCGCTCGACTGGGCTGCCGGGTGGACGCGTGGGAGACCACCTACCTGCACGTGCTCCCCGGCGACGACGCCGTGCTCTCCTGGATCACCGGCACCGCCCTGCGTCCCATGCTCGACCGCCTGGACCCCGCCGAGGCCGCCGGCTTCCTCGCCGACTGCGCCGCCCTGCTCCGCGAGGCCTACCCCCGCGGGCCGTACGGCACGGTCTTCCCCTTCCGCAGGATCTTCGTGGTCGCCGGGAAGTGACCGGGTGACGCGCCGCCGCCCGCCCGGCGGGTGCCGGTGGGCCGGCGATCTCCGGAGCGGGTTTCTGGCCCGACAACCGGGCATGAATGGATATATGGGCAAATTAGGGGATGACCTGTGGCAATAGAGATCGAGGATAAGTTCGACGTTCCGGAGGATTACCAGCTGCCGGACCTCACCGGACTTCCGGGCGTCGGGGAGGTCGTGGGCCCGAAGACCCATCGGCTGGTCGCCCTCTACTTCGACACGCCCGATCTGCGGCTCGCCGCGCGGGGGATCACCCTGAGAAGACGCAGGGGCGGCACCGATCCCGGCTGGCACCTCAAGCTGCCCAAGGCCAAGGGCGTACGGCAGGAGATCACCCACCCGCTGACCCGGAGCACCAAGATCGTTCCTGCCGAGCTGGCGGATCTGGTGCTCGCCTACACCCGGGGTGCCCCGCTGGCGCCCGTCGCCGAGTTGGACACCCGCCGTGCCGTCACCACGCTGGTCAACGGCGCCGGGGTGAGGCTGGTCGAGATCGCCGACGACCGGGTCAAGGGCACCGTGCTCGGCGACGAGCCCCACGTCGAACGCTGGCACGAGGTCGAGGCGGAGATCCTCCATGGTGACGAGAGACTGCTGAAGAAGGTCGGAAAGCGGCTGCGCAAGGCCGGCGCCAGTCCCGCCGGATCGGCGAGCAAGCTCGCGCGCCTGCTCGGTGGCGCCGGAGCGGCCCACGAGCAGCCGCGTGCCAGGACGGCCCCGGGTTCCGCGGGTGAGGTCGCCGTCGGTTATCTCACCGCTCAGGTCGGCGCGTTGCTCACGCAGGACCCCCGGGTCCGTAGGGCCGAGGAGGACGCCGTGCACCAGATGCGCGTCGCCGCCCGGCGGCTCCGCAGCGCGATGAAGTCGTTCAGGACGGTCGTCGGGGGCACCGGGAACGTCCAGGACGAGCTCAAGTGGCTCGGCGCGGTCCTCGGCGAGGCACGCGACCTGGAGGTCATCCGCGAGCGGTTCGCGAGCAGGCTCGACAGCCTGGACAGCGCGCTGATCGTGGGTCCGGTCAGGGCCCGCCTCAGCTCCGACCTGCTGGACGACGAGCACGAGGCCCTCGACCGGATCAGGGACGCTCTCGGCTCCGAGCGCTACTTCGCCCTGCTCGACGCCCTCGACGACCTGATCGCCACCCCCGTGCTCACCAAGGCCGCCGGCAGGCCCGCGGAGACCTTGAAGGCCGTCGCGGCCAAGAGCTGGCACCGGGTCGCCAGGGCCTACGACACCGCGCTGTCCGTCGAGGACCCCGCCGAGCGCGAGCTCGCCATGCACGAAGTGCGCAAGGCGGCCAAGCGGGCCCGTTACACCGCGGAGGTGCCCGGTATGAAGAAGCTGGCCAGGCGGGCGGAGACGGTACAGGAGGCGCTGGGCACCCACATGGACGGTGTCGTCGCGCAGGAACGGCTGGCAGCCGAGGCCGCGAACGCCCGTCTGGCGGGAGAGGACACCTACACCTACGGCGTGCTGACCGGCGTGGAGCGGGCCGGCGCCGAGCGCGCCGGCGAGGAGTTCCCCCGGATCTGGGCCGACACCGCGGCCGCCGTCGCGAAGCTTCTCTGAGGTCCTCCCGGCCTCTCGGCCGCCACTCGCCCGGGACCGGCTGGAGATCGCGTCAGACGGTGTAGCGGTCCACGGCCACGACACGGCCGCCGTTGTGGTGCAGCACCGTGAACGCGCCCTTGGCCAGCCGCGCGTCGCCGGACCGGCCGCCGACTTCGGAGATCAGCCCGGGCAGGGTCTTGCCGTGGCCGCAGAGCGCCGTGGGCCGGTTCGAGGCCAGTGCCTTCTCGGCCAGGAGCAGGGAGGCCTGGAAGTCGTGGTGGGTCTCCGACAGGACGGGTTCGAGCCGGACCGGCAGGCCGGCCCGTTCGGCGTACGGTTCCAGGGTCTGCACGCACCGCCTGCTGGGGGAGCTGACCAGCTCCGCGGGGCGGAAGGCGCCCAGCACGCTCGCGAGCACCTCGGCCTGCCTCAGGCCGTTCTCGTCGAGCGGCCGGTCGTCGTCGTCGCCCTTCCAGTCCTGCCGGTTCCCCGCCAGGGCGTGCCGTACCAGCACGAGCGGGGTGGTCGTCGGCGATGCCGCGCCGAGCGCGCGGAGCAGCCCGGCATCCCAGTCGTAGGTCAGGCGCCGTGCGGCCTCCCGCACAGGCAGCCAGACCACATCGTCGACCTCGCGCCTGTCGGTACGGCTCTCCTCGGAGACCATCCTGGCCAACCAGTAGTCGACGCGCTTGGGTAACCCGCCCTTCGTGTAGTGGCTCGGCGGCAGCGACCGGCCGAGCTCCACGGTGATCCCCGTCTCCTCGGCCACCTCGCGCAGCGCGCCGGCGATGGCGTGCTCGCCGTTCTTCAGCTTCCCCTTGGGGAACGACCAGTCGTCGTACCTGGGCCGATGAACGAGGGCGACCTCCGGCGCGTCCGGTGAACCGCGCCAGACGACCGCCCCGGCCGCGCGGATCATGCCGTCCGGGTGGACGGCGTGCTCAGTCATCGACGGCCCTCCACCTACGGGTGCCGATCAGATAGGTCTGCAGGTCATCGCCGGGATGCCGGACCCAGGTGCCGTCCGGGTTGAGCCACCAGGTCGCGGTGTCGTCGGACATGGCCCGGTCCAGCAGGCCGCTGAGGTAGTTCCGCTGCTGCTGGCTGGCGACCTTGACCAGCACCTCCACCCGGCGCTCGATGTTGCGGCGCATCATGTCACCGCTGCCGATCCAGACCTCCGGACGCCGGCCGTGGCCGAACTCGTAGATCCGCGAGTGTTCGAGGAAACGGCCCAGCACGCTCCTGACCCGGATGTTCTCCGACAGCCCCGGTATGCCGGGGCGGAGCGTGCAGACCCCTCGCACCCACAGATCCACCGGTACGCCGGCCCGCGACGCCCGGTAGAGGGCGTCGATGATGGGCTCGTCGACCAGGGAGTTCGTCTTCATCCTGATGCCGGCGGGGCGGCCCGCCTCCTGATGGGAGATCTCCCGCTCGATCCTGGCCAGCAGGCCGCCGCGCAGGGAGTGCGGGGCGACCAGCAGCCGCCGGTAGGCCGAGTGGTTGGAGTAGCCGGTCAGGTGGATGAACAGGTCCGTGACATCCTCGCCGACCAGCCGGTCGGCGGTGAGCAGGCCCAGATCCTCGTACAGCCTGGCGGTCTTGGGGTTGTAGTTGCCCGTGCCGATGTGGCAGTAGCTGCGCAGCTCGCCCGAGACCTCCTGCCGCACCACCAGGGCGAGCTTGCAGTGGGTCTTCAGCCCCACGACGCCGTAGACCACGTGGCATCCGGCGCGCTCCAGCTTGCGCGCCCAGGTGATGTTGGCGTGCTCGTCGAACCTGGCCTTGATCTCCACGACCACGACCACCTGCTTGCCCGCCTCGGCGGCGTCGATCAGCGCGTCCACGATCGGTGAGTCGCCGCTGGTGCGGTAGAGGGTCTGCTTGATGGCCAGCACGTTCGGGTCGGCGGCGGCCTGCTCGATGAACCGTTGCACGCTCGTGGAGAACGAGTCGTACGGGTGGTGCAGCAGCACGTCCCGCTCGCGCAGCACCGCGAAGATGTCGTCCTCGACGTGCACCACCTCCGCGGGCACGAACGGGCGGAAGGTCAGCTCGCCCCGGTCGAGGTCGGCGATCGCGTGCAGCCCGGTCAGGTCCAGCGGCCCCGGCAGCCGGCAGATCTCGTGCTCGGCCACTCCCAGCTCGTCCACCAGCAGGTCCAGCACCTCGGGGGTGATGGTGTCCTCGACCTCCAGCCGGACCGGAGGGCCGAAGCGGCGCTTGAGAAGCTCGCGTTCCAGGGCTTGCATGAGGTTCTCGGTGACGTCCTCGTCGACGTCCAGGTCCTCGTTACGGGTCACCCGGAAGGCATGGTGTTCGACGATCTCCATACCTTTGAAAAGCTGCCCCAGGTGAGCGGCGATGACATCTTCCAGCGGGACGAAACGGTTCATGGACGCCGTGACGAAGCGGGGAAGCCGGCTGGGCACCTTGACCCGGGCGAAGACCGTGTTGCCGGTCGAGGGGTTGCGGACGGTGACGGCCAGGTTCAGCGAGAGTCCCGAGATGTACGGGAAGGGGTGGGCGGGGTCGACGGCCAGCGGCGTCAGCACCGGCCTGATCCGCTCCCTGAAGAGCTTGCGCATCTCGGTGCGCTCGTCGCGGCCGAGGTCGTCCCAGCGCACGATCTCGATGCCCTCGGCGCTCAGCTGCGGGCGGATCCGCTCGTAGAAGCAGGCCGACTGCCGTAGTGCGAGGTCGTTGGCGATCGCCGCGATCCTGGGCAGCTCCTCGCGGGGTTTCAAACCGCTCTTCGTGCGGAGCAGGAGGCCGGTGGCCATCCGCCGTTTCAGTCCGGCCACCCGTACCCGGAAGAACTCGTCCAGGTTGCTGGCGAAGATGGCAAGGAACCGAACTCTCTCCAGCAGCGGCAGGGACGGATCCTCCGCCATCTCCAGAACCCGTTGGTTGAACTGGAGCCAGCTCTCCTCCCGGTTGAGGAAGCGCTCCTGCGGGAGAGGAAGTCCGTCGGGGGTGGAACGGGCGAGTTCAGCGGACATATGACCAGAATGCCCGCTTTTGTTGAACAGAACGTTAATTTCGTCTCAACGGGCGCCGTTGTTTACTCACTTGGCTCAAGCTTTTCCGTCTCTTCACCAACGAGTTTCGCTCGCTTGACGGCCTCGCGTTCGGCGGCCCTGGCCTCGCGGAGCATCGCCTTCTCCAGCTCCTTCGTCTCCCGCTCGCGGGCCCGCTCCTGCTCTCTCAGCAGTCGCTGCTGCTCCTTCTGCTCCCGCTCGCGCGCCTTCTCCAGCTCCCGCTGCTCGCGGAGCCGGGCCTTCTCCTGCTCCCTGGCCACCTTCTCGGCCTCGCGCTGTTCGCGCTCGCGCAGCTTCTCCTGTTCCTTCTGCGCCCGCTCCCGGGCCCTCTCCTGCTCCCGGAGCTCCTTTTCGGTCGGGGGCGAGGGCGGCTGAGGCGCGGGCGACCGTGATCCCGCCGAGCGCGATCCCGGTGGATGGGGGCCGGCATCGGCCGGACGTTGCGGCGCCTGGGCCAGCCGCTGCCCCAGGCCGCGAGAGGAGGCGGTGAGCCGAGGGCTCGGGTCCAGCCCGGTCAGGCCGTTCCAGGCCAGGTTGACCAGGTGCGCGGCGACCTCCTCGCGCGACGGCCTGCGCACGTCCAGCCACCACTGGCCGGTCAGCGCGACCATGCCGACCAGCATCTGGGCGTACATGGGGGCCAGCTTGGGGTCATAGCCCCGTTCGACGAACTCGTCGACCATGACGTCCTCGACCTGGCTGGCGATGTCGTTGATCAGGCTGGCGAACGTGCCGGTCCCCGAGGCGGCGTGCGAGTCGCGAACGAGGATGCGGAAACCCTCGCTGTTCTCCTCCACGTAGGCCAGCAGGGCCAGGGCCGCCCGCTCCAGCTTGATCAGCGAGTGCGAGGCGGACAGGGCCTCGGTCACCATGATCAACAGCTTCTGCATCTCCCGGTCGATGACGACCGCGTACACGCCCTCCTTACCGCCGAAGTGCTCGTAGACCACCGGCTTGGAGACGTTGGCGGTCGCCGCGATCTCCTCGACCGATGTGCCGTCGAACCCTTTCTCCGCGAACAGGGTCCTGCTGATCTGGATCAGCTGTTCCCGGCGTTCCTTACCTGACATCCGCCGTCGGGGTTCGCTCACGGTTCTAATAATGCTGCTCCGGGGTGTTGAATGCGATGCGAGTCAATGGCGACGCGTGCCATTGGCGACGCTGGCGCGTCGCGGTGAGGCCGCTCTTACCCGGCTCCTTCCCTCGTCGAGGAAGGCCGCTCGTTCCTCGCGAGTTGCCGGCGACGCTAACGCGTCGCGGTTCGGCCGCTCAAACCCGGCTCCTTCCCTCGTCGACCGGGGCCGCTCGTTCCTCGCGACCCCGCTCTCCTCAGTCCAGTCGCCGGCGCGGCCTCACG